>JAPPFO010000117.1 GCA_028875175.1 Chloroflexota bacterium
GTCGACGAACCCGGTGTGGTCAAGAACCTTTTGCAGAACCCAACCTGGTCGTGGGTCTTCCTACCGCTCCGGCTCAGGTTGGGGTACGAGTGGATCAACGCCGCGACGCATAAAGTGACGAGTCCGGCCTGGATGGACGGCGGGACCGCGCTTCAGGGGTTCTGGACGCGCGCGGTCAGCATTCCAGAGGAGGGCCGGCCCGCCATCGCGTTCGACTGGTACCGGGAGTTCATCAACTTCATGCTGGTCAACGAGTGGTACTCGTGGTTCGCCAAGCTCATCGCCGTTGGCCAGATGGCTGTCGGCATTGCCCTGGTCGTGGGTGCATTCACTGCCATCGCGGCGTTCTTTGGGCTGACGATGAACGTCAGCTTCGTGCTCGCGGGCTCGGCCAGCACAAATGCCCTGCTTCTGCTGGCGGCGCTGGTGCTGATTCTGGGTTGGAAAGTCGCCGGCTATAGGGGGCTTGACCGGTGGCTGCTGCCGGCGCTCGGCACGCCGTGGACGAGAGAGCGCGTCCGACCCCCTCGGGCCGCGTACCCCAGGGCGCTGCACGCCACAGACTGAGAATCCCCTCTCCCCAGCCCGAGGCGCCGCAACAATCCCGGCGCCACGGGCAGCGCCTTTGCCGCAGCTCGACCGCAATCCACAAGCCGTCCAGGGGGAGCCACGCCCATGCGCATCGATGGGCGATTCTGATTGAGTTGCCTGCCGCCAGAGCACTATTCGAGGGGACGGCGGCGCTGCGCGCGCACCTCGCGTGGCGGAACAGCTTCTCGAACTGCTACAGGCGGGAAGGCCGTTGCGAGGGCGGATCCTTGAAGTCATAAAGGCAGCCAGGCCTTAGCGGGAGCGCGGGCACGGGTGTCTGGCACCGAAGCGGCCCGCGAGCGGCGGAGGCAAGAACCGTCCATATCCAGCCGAACCGCTTGCCTAGACTTGCGGTACGCGGACGGATCGCCGCCGGAGTCGAAGCATGAAGCTCACGACACAGCAGCTCGCCTTCTTTGAGACATTTGGCTACCTGGGATTCCCCGGGCGCTTCGCGGAGGACGCGGAAGCCATTACCGCCGAGTTCGAGCGCCTCTGGGCCGAGCGTGGCGGCGGGCATCACGGGCAGGCCCACGACCATCAGCAGCGTTCGGCGCTGGTTCCCTTCATCGACCAGAGCGAATACCTGAGCGCCCTGCTGGACGATCCGCGGATCGACGACGTGGCCAGCGCGGTGGTGGGTGAGGACTACAACTACACGGGGAGCGACGGAAATTTCTACGTGGGCAATACCCGCTGGCACTCCGACGGCTATGCGCGCAGCACGTACCGCAACGTCAAGTTTGCGTTCTACCTGGATCCGGTGGAGCGCGATTCGGGATGCCTGCGAGTGATTCCCGGCAGCCACCACCGGGGCGACGACTACGCCGAAGGCCTGCAAGGCATTATGTCAAGTCAGAGGGCCTGGACGATGGAGGAGCACCTCGGCGTTTCGGGCGCGGAGATGCCGGCCGTGGCGCTGGAAACCCAACCTGGCGACATGCTGATGTTCAACCAGGACCTCAAGCACGCGTCATTTGGCGGCGGCACCCGTCGGCGCATGTTCACTATCAACGTGTCCGAGCGCTTTGCCGAGGAGGACCTGGACGAACTGCGCCAGGACATCGGGCACGCAGCTCGCTTCTGGATCGAGCGCGCCTACGGCGACGCCATGATCCGAACCGCCGGCCCAAAGCGCATGCGCCACCTGGAACAGCGCCTGGCGAACGATGGCCACCTGCCAGAACTCGCGCGCAAGGCGCGCCAGGAGATGAGCGAACCCTCGCGGGGATAGCCGACGGCGCCACATAGCGGGCCAGTTGAATCTCCTTCGCGCCTGGCCGCGCTCTGTCGCATTCTCGTTGCGTCCCATTGCCTGCTATACTGGTTTACGGAATACCGGTCACCAGCCTAGCCTGAATGTCATTACGCGACGATCTTCGCCTTGGAAGCCTGGCCTACTGGGCGCTGCTGGCCCTAAGCGCAATGCCGGGCCACACCTCGCACGCCTATGCGCTGCTGCAGGAGTTTTCCAGGCAGTTCGGACGCAAGCCTTCGAGCGCGGCGCTCTACCAGGCGCTTCAGCAGCTCGTTCGGCGTGAACTCATCGAGGATGCCGGCCTCCGTCCCTCCGCCAAGGGACCTGAGCTGCGTCTGTTCACGCTCACCGACGCCGGCCGTCAGCTGGCGCTTGACGAAGCGGCGTCGCTGGAACGGATTGCCAGCGCCGTTCAGACGGCACTAGAGCCATCAGCCGAGAAGCTGGAGAGCCCGCGGTGATCGAACGGCTGGTCGCAACTCTGTTTCCGACGTCGGCCGACGACGGCATTGACTGGCGAGCCGACGCGATGGCCCTTTGGCAGCTTCAGCGTAGCGAGGCGTCAGGCCTGAAAGCACGAGTTCTGCTGGATCTGCAGATCGTCGGCCACGCCGTTCACGAACGCGGGCGTCAGCGCTGGAGTCAGCTGGGTGGAAGTCCCGGCATATTCACGCGGGCACTCGTGGCCGCCGGTCGCTTCGTGGAGTCGGCCGCAGGGTTGAGCGGCCCCGTGGACGACCCGCAGGAGGAAGCCCTGGCCGTGGTTGCCCTAGGACACATCGGTGTGCCGGACAGGCGGGCGCGATCAGACGTACGCCGCTACTTGCGACGTGTCCGGGCAGCCGTTGCGCCGGTGCGTCATGTGTCGATTGCCGGCATCCTGGCGGCCGCCGCCTTCATCGTGGGCCTGGCTGCCGCCCTCGGCGCGACTTCGGTCATTCTCGCGATCGTGGTGGGGGTTGGCCAGATTGATCGTCCGTATTACCTCACCGACGGACGCCCCGTGGCTGAGGTGCGGAGAGCCGCACTAGCCCTTGACCACGATCAAAGCTCGCCCCTCGCCACTTTGGTTCCAGTCGCGGTCGCGGCCGTTGCCGCCTTTGGCCTGGTCGCCGGACGCGCGGAGCGAAACCACTGGCGCCGCAGCGGAGCCCACCGCACGTATCGCGACCTGACGCCGGATGGCGCCCACAGGTTAGAGATCGCGCTGCTTACCACAATGGCCATCGCCGTCGCCTCGCTGACCGCTCTGCTGGCGTACGGCGGCGACGCCATCGTGTTGGTCTTCACAGTCATAGTGCCCGGCACGCTGCTGCTCATCGCGGCGGCGCGAACGGTGTTTCCGAAGACCTTTGACTGGACGCTGCGGCATGTCTCGCGCATCGATGCCGCCGCCTGCGCCCGCCCGTTGATTGAGCGAGACATCGCATTGGAGGTCGCGGCCGAAGGCGAGTCATACGGACGCGGGTCCTTTAGTGCCCGAAGGCCGGCCAGCAATGCCGCCGCAAGCCTCTGGGCGGCAACCACGCTACGATCGATGGGGATTTCGCCGGACGCACGGCGCGCCGCCCTGCAACGGCGGATCCGACGCAAGACGGCTGAGGCCGCCAGTGTCAGTCTGACGCGGCACGACCTCGTGCGCTATGCGGGCGGCGGCTTCGGATTTACGTTTGCAATCTGGCTTCTGGTTCGATGCATGGCCTGGCGAATCTATGAGATTGACTTTGCGCCGTTCAGGACGGCTGTCGGCCTTGACGCGATCACCCTGACAACCGGCGCCCTACTCGCCGCGGCACTCAGCTGGATTCACCGGCGCCACCTGGCGGTGGTGTAGTGGACTCGACCAGACGAACCACACTGTCGCGACGATCCGCGCTTCGCGCACTTGCCGCCGGTCCGGCCTTTCTGATCCTGGCCGCGTGCGGCGAGGAAGCGCCGGAGCAACCCACGCCGCCCGCCGCGACCGGCCGTCGCGACCTGGACGGCGCGCTGGAACGTGCGCGGACCGCCGCGGCGAGCGTGACCGAGCGTGCGCCGGAGCCGGGGCCGTCACTTCCGCAGCCGGGGCAGCGGCGCGCGGTGCCGGTTGCCGTCATGTCGTTGGAAGTTGCGGGCCCCAGGCTTTTCGGGCTATTTACCAATGGGCTGCTGGATGCCGGCCGCCGGTCCGAGGGCCGCTACAAGTACGACGACGTGCCTCTCGATTTCTCTTTAACGAGCGATTGGAGCATGAGCCGCTCGCTTGCGGCAGTTGAAGCCTCAGCGCCCGAACTCGTCGTCTTTTTCGACATTGATCTCGATGACCTGGTCGCCCACGATCAACTCATGCCGCTGGGCGACTTTCTGGCCGCCGATCCGGATTTCGATCCCGGAGCCTTCTGGCCCGGCGTCCTGGAAAGCGGTCGCCACGACGGCGAACAATTCGGGCTGCCGTTTGCCGTATCGCCCTCCTTCGCGCTGATCAACGGTGAGCTGGCAGCCGCACGAGACATCGATCTGCCGGAGCCGACCCTGCAGGCCTTCACCGCCGAGGCCTTTCTGCGAACCGCGCAGGCCTTCCACGAGCCCGATCCGCCAGACGGTGGACTCGGAACCCGGGGCATCCTGGGCGTTGTCCTCCCCGAGCCGACGGCGAGCGGCGACTACCTTGTGTTTCCGCCGGTGACGGTTGCATTGCTCTCGGCGCTGGGCAGCTTTCGCGATTCCAGCGGCGGCCTTGCCCCGCTTGAGGGCGACAAGGCTCGTGAGGTCCTGGAGTTTTACGTCGACCTCATCCACCGCCACCAGCTGCTCAAGATAGGCAACTTCGACTTTGGCCCCTATCTACAGGCCGGCACCTGGGGCATTGGATTCGGAACCATCGCCTTCTCGGACATCGGCGAGTTCCTCGCCGACAATCGCGTGTACCCCTTTCCGGCGTTTGGATCGGGTCGAAATCCCACCCATACGTTCAATCTAGGCATCGTGAAGTCGGCCAGGGATCCCGAGGTTGCGTACGATGCGCTGCGGCACTTGTATTCGGCCATCGCACCCGACTCGACCCTGCCGCCTTTTCGTGTGGATGCGGCAGCCATTCGGAAACTCATGCCCGAACTCAATGGCGACGACGAGAACGTTCTCCTGCACCTGCTTGAGAACGCGGCCTTCGACGGCTCCTCACGGTCCGAGTCAGAAGTGCTAAGGGATACGATCGTTCGCGACGTGTTCCTGGGCGAGACGGATCCTGCCGAAGGGCTGCGCCGAGCGGTTCAGGAGATGCAAGCGCTGCCGGCCAGTGGCTGACGCGCAGCCCTAACCAACGCCCCGTACTCTGAAGGCCTCGTCCACTTGGCGTCCCGCTCAGGAGGGGAGCGTGAATAGCCCACAGGTCGAATACGTTGACGTCTTTTTCCCCGGTCAGGGCGACACGCTGACCCAAGCGCCGGCCTATCACTGGGATCGGACGGAGGCGCCGGCGGAGGTTTCGGCGAAGGAAGGCCTCTCGGAGCAGAACGAGCCGGATGCGAATGCGATTCACACGTTTGGGGTGACCGCCAACTTCTACACCAGTACTCGAGACCCGAACGAGCTCTTGATTGCGGTCATCAGCACCGACCGGCCGATGCGCAAGCTAATGGCCCAGGCCAAGGTGACCGTCGATTTCACGAACCTCCTGTACCACAACTACGACGGCTTCGGCGTCGGCATGCCCGGTCTGATCGTCACGGACGCCGGAAATGTGGTGGCCGTGTGTTGCCGGCGCCACGATTCAATGAGCGACGGCGGCCACGAAAACGACCTTCTGTCAGCGCGCAGCGAGGACAGCGGCAAGACCTGGTCGCGCCAGCAGGTCATCCACGCCGAACCAGGCCAGTACACGTTCCTTGGGGCGATTGTTGAAGACCGGGTGACGCGAACGATTTTCGTGACCTTTTGGAACATCCCCGCCGATGTCCGGGATGACCTTGGGTACTTCAGCACCTACGCCGCTCAGGGCGGCGGGTTCGGGCTCGTCAGGAGCACCGACGACGGCCGGACCTGGTCGGAAGCCGTGCGCGTGGATCCGAGCCCAAACGCGGAGGGCTGGACCGGGTGGCCGAACAACAACGAGCACGGGATTCAACTCGTGGCCGGGCCGCACGGCGGTCGGCTGGTGATTCCTGGCTTCCTCTATAAGGAAGGCGAGCCCGGACAGGTGCCGGGCGTGCGCGGCGGTCTGCTCTACAGCGACGACCACGGAACTTCGTGGACGGTCGGCGCAGTCCTGCCCAATGGATCCGACGAGGCGTCGCTGGTGGAAACCAGCGGCGGCGAGATCTACGTCAGCTATCGCCGAAACACGCAGCGCCGCGACGGCCGAACGTATGCACGCAGCCGCGACGGCGGGCGGAGCTTCTACGAACTCGGCGAGCATCCCGAACTCAGCGGCCGGCCGGTCAACGTGGGCCTCGCCCGCCATGGCTCGGGCGACGACAACCGACCGGAGATTCTGCTGTTCTCCCATCCGACCGGCGTCAATCGACGCATCCCCGGCGGTACGGAAATGACCATCTATGCGAGCACGGACGACGGGCGCACGTGGCCGATCTCGAAGACCATCGACCCACGCCCCTGCCGCTACTCCGACCTTGCCGTTACTCCCGAGGGCACCGTGCTCTGCCTGTATAGCGTGGGCAAGGTCCGTGACCTGGAGAAAATCACCGTGGCCCGTTTGCAGCTTGACCAACTCACCGCGTGAGGCGGGCTACGGCCTGCGGGATTGATCGGATCAATTGATGAGCAACAGCACAGTAGTCATCGAGGGCCGGAGCGCGCGAACCTGACGACGAAGTAGCCTTTCAGGCTGCCTTGGAATCAATCTGAAGTCAGGAAGCCATGTCCAGCGACCGATTGAGCTTGCTTGCTCACTTGCACATGCAGCGGGACTTTACGGCGGAGCGAATTGAGTACCGGGAGCCGATGGCGGATGTTCCGGGGCGACAGGTGGATATTCCGAAGCTGCAGCGGGGCGCGGTGGATTGCATCTGGCTGTCGGAAGGGGCGCCGGGGGAGTTCACGGTGAATCCGATGCTTGCTCCGCATGCCACCGTGCAAGCGAGCACGGAGATGTTCCGGCGGACGTTTTTCGAGGGGGCGCCCGGGGTGCAGCGGTTGTTGCGGGGGTTCGATGCGGTGCGACGGTTGTGCGCGGCGTCGGAGGACCTGGAGTTCGTGACGTCGACTCCCGAGATTCGAGCGGCGGCGGCCGCGGGGAAGATCGCCGTGCTGATCCATACCGAGAATCTGCTGATGGCCGAGGACCTGTCGATGCTGCGGGCGTATCACGAGCTGGGCCTGCGGGTGACGGGGCTGGTGCATGGGGCGCCGCAAACGTGGATCGACTGTGACTGCGAGCAGGGCGTCCCGAGCGGGTTGACGGACTTTGGCCGAGAGGTGGTTCACGAGTTGAACCGGCTGGGGATCCTGATGGACGTGTCGCATGCTTCGATGACCGCCATCGATCAGGTGCTGGAGGAGAGCCGGGATCCGATCGTGGCTTCCCACTCCAATCCGAAGGCGATCAGCCCGATTCAGCGCAACCTGACGGATGACCACATTCGCAGGATTGCGGACGGCGGAGGCGTGGTGGGCATCCATTGCTCGTCGGCGTTTGTGGATATCGAGTGCCAGCGCGGGCGCGGCTCTGGTCCGGGCATAAGCGTCTCGGAACGTGAGCGAGGGCTGAAGCTGCTGGACGACGTGAGGTCGGGCCGGCTGGACCCGTTCGCGGCGGAGGCTGGAGCTCGATCTGGAGTTGCCAAGCCGCTGTACGAGAGATTCCCGACGGTGGGGCTGGAGGCGCTGGTTGACGTGGTGGATCACATGGTGAACGTGGCGGGGTATGAGCACGTGGGCATCGGGACGGACTTTGAGTTTCTGGAGGATGTGGTTGAGGGGTTTGCGGGCGCGCACGAGACCCCGCAGTTCCTGGCCGCGCTGGAAGCGCGCGGTTACAGCGGGCGGCAGGTGGACGCGATTGCGGGCGAGAACTTTATGCGGGCGATGGCGGAGGTGATCGACTAGAGGATTTTGCGGAACGCGAGGGTGGTTGCCCGGAAGACCCTCATCCCAATCGTTGTCCCAGACGAAACCTGTGCGAAACCCGAGGTTGGTTGCGCGGAAGACCCCTCACCGGTTTCGGCCGAAGACGGCCGAACCTGCCTCTCCCCTCGGAGAGGGTGAAGATCCGCCACGCCTTCGAGGTCGGGGCGCGGTCTTGCAAGGGTCTCTCAGTAGGGAGACAGGGCGCTGGCGGCGGCCTGGCGGCCGGCGATGCGGCCGAAGGCGAGGGCCATGGAGAGGCCGCCGGTGTAGCCGCGGGTGTAGATGCCGCCGGCGTCGGCGCCGGCGGCGTAGAGGCCGCCGAGCGGGCGGCCGGTTGAGTCGAGCACCTGGGTCAAGGCGTCGATGCGCACGCCGCCGTAGGTGACGGTGATGCCGGGCAGGAAGCGGATGGCATAGAAGGGCGGCTGGGTCAGCGGGTGCAGATCGCTGGCGCGGGGGATGGGAAGCATGGTTGGGTCGCCGGCATCGGCCGCGGCGTTGTAGGCGGCGAGGGAGGCCAGCAACGGGGCGCGGGCGACGCCCCAGGCCGTGGACATCTGTTGGGCTAGAGAGTCGAGAGACGGGGCCTCCAAGATTTCGGTCCCCACGGATCTGACCGTTTCGAGCGCGGCCGAGCCGATCGGCGTGGCGGCGTCGGCTTCGCTGTAGATCATGAAGCCCAGTGCTTCGGGCTGATGCGGGAGGGCGTGGACGCTGACTTCGTCGCTCTCGGACTCGTCGACGTAACGTTCGCCGCGGAGGTTGACGAGGATCGCGCCGGGCAGCGCTCCTCCAAGGTGGACGCGGGGGAATGACGGGAAGTCAACGACGGCGGGTGGGGCCACGACACGATGGCCATAGAAGCGGCCGAAGGGGCCAGCAGATCCGGCGCCGACGGCCAGGGCGGCCTGGAAGGCTTCGCCAGTGCTGTAGGGGTTGGCGCGCAGGATCATACGGTCGCTGTTGGGGCCGAAGTAGCGGGCGCGAAGCTCGGGGCTGCCCTGGAAGCCGCCGGTGGCCATGACTGTGGTCCCGGCATTGATGCGGACGCGTCCGGTGGGGCCCTGGGCTTCCGCGCCGACGACGCGTCCGGTGGCGTCCTGCAGGAAGGTGCGGATGGCGGTTTCGGTGAAGATGCGGCCGCCTGCGTCGGCGATGTTGGCGGTGAGCCGGTCCATGGCGGCGCGCGGATTGGAACGGCCGTCATCGCGGCGCTCGAGCTGGAAGGCCACATAGGGGAATGGCGGGTTCCAGCCGCTTTCGCCGAACTCAAAGGGATCCAGGCGAACGTGCTGGGAACGCAGCCACTCGATGGCTTCCGGATAGGTCGTGACCAGGGCCTTGCCGAGGGTCGGGTCGCCGCCGGGCTGGACGGAGAGCCAGCCCGCGAGGTCGCGGGCGGTCCAGACGATGCCGGCGGACACGGCGGATGAGCCGCCGGTTTCGGGGCCCTTCTCCAAGACGATCACCTGAGCGCCGGCCTCCTGGGCCGTTCGCGCGGCGGTGAGGCCGGCGATTCCGGCGCCGCAGACCAGGACGTCAGCTTCCAGGGTGGGGATGTCGGTCATGGGAGCGTCCATTCGCTACGGGCCGGGACAGGCTCGGCGCGGCCGCTGGCGGCTGAGCGGTAGGCAGCGTGAACGACTCGGAGTGCCTGGAGGGCATCGAGGGTTGAGGTGGGCGGGTCGCCACGGCCCGCCGCCGCCAGCAGCGCCTCGTGCATGAGGGTGTCGTAGCCGGTGATGAAGTCGGAGTCGTAGTCGATGCGTTCGCGGGGCTGGTCAGCATAGGCGGGCAGGTTGCTGTAGCAGGTGAGCGGGGTGCCCTCGTGCGGGTCGATCTGGAGCCAGCCGTTCTCGCCCCAGACCTTGAAGAGGGCCTGCTTGTCGTCTGCCACGTCGTGCTGGTCCAGGTAGTAGGCCGAGGTGAGCGAGGCGAGCATGCCGTTGTCGTAGCGCAGCGTCAGGACGGCGGAGTCTTCGACGTCGATGGGCTGGCCGCCGGCCACGTTGGTCATGGCGCTGACCTCGACGACGTCGTGTCCGGTGACTACGTGGAGCATGTCCACGAAGTGGATGCCGAGCCAGGAGAGGTGCCCGCCGCCGCCGACGCGCTTCTCGAAGAACCAGGTGTTGGAGGAGCCGGTGCGGCGCTGCAGCTGCTCGACATCGCGGATGCGGGCCTGGTCGGCGATGTAGTGGGCCGTGACGCCATAGAGGGCGCCCAGGCGGCCCTCGCCGCGAATGATGCGGGCGGCATCGCGAACGGCGGGTTGCTGGCTGCCGGCGAAGGCGAGCATGAGGTGGCGGTCGCAAGCGAGGGCTTTGCGGGCGAGGGGTTCCAGCAGGGAGTCGGAGACGGCGGCCGGTTTTTCAGTGAGGACGTGGGCGCCGGCGTCCAGCGCGGCGTCGATGATTGGCGGTGAATCGAGCGGTGGGACAGTGATGACGGCCAGTTGGGGTGATTCGGCGGCGAGGAGTTCGGCGGGGTCTTCGGCGACGGTGCGGACCTTGTCGCCAAGGACGGACAGGATGGAGTCGCGGCGCTCGCCGGCGGGGACGGCGACGGAGACCGAGGCGGCGCCGTCGTTGGCGGCGAGACGGTCGCGGTAGCCCTGCCAGTGGGCGGCTTCGTCGTTGACGACCAGGACGACGTGGATGCCATCAGCCATTGGCGGTTTCTCCTTGGGGATTCGAGCCGCAGCTAGCCGTCCCAGGCGCGGGGGGCGATGCCGGCGATGTCGGTCTTGACGTCGATCACGGCGGCGCGGTCGGATGAGAGGGCGCGGTCGAGGGCGCCTTCCATTTCGGAGGGGCGGGTGACGGTGATGCCTTCGCAGCCCATGGTTTCGGCCGCCGCGGCCCAGTCGGCGTCGTTGAGCTTCCAGAGCCGGTCGGAGCCGGGGGTGGCGCCGCCGTAGATGCGTTCGTTGAGCGCCTGTTCCTGGTTGAGGGAAGCGTTGTTGTTGACGACGGTGACGGTGCGGATGCCGTAGCGGGCGGCGGTGTCGAGCTCGGTGAGGTGGTACCACATGCCGCCGTCGCCGGTGAAGCAGACGACGGGCCGATCAGGCGCGGCGCACCTGGCGCCGATGGCGGCGGGCAGGCCCCAGCCCAGGGAGCCGGCGCAGCGGATGAAGCTCTGGCCGGGCGCGGTGAGGTCGATGAGGGTGCCGGTCCAGATGCCGGCGTGGCCAGTGTCGGAGACCAGGATGGCGTCCGACGGAAGGAGGCGAGTGAGCTCGCCGCAGAGGCGCTCGGGGCGCATGGGGATCTGGTTTGAGGTTAGGAGCGGATCGACCTGGGCTTTCCAGGTGCGGACGAGGGACTGGACGCGCTGGACCCAGGTAGGTCGCGACGTCGGAGGAGTCATCGAATCGGCCTCGACCTGATCAAGGAGCTTGCGGAGGCCGGCGCGGGCGTCGGCGAGGAGGCCAACATTGATGGGGAAGGAGCGGCCAAGCTCGGCCGCGTTTATGTCAAGTTGGACGATGCGGGCGCCGGGCCGCGGGAGCTTCCAGATGTTGGTGACCTGTTCGCCCTTGTGGCTGCCGACGAAGAAGGCGAGATCGACTTCGGCGAAGACGCGGTTGGCGCATTCGCGGGAGTAGGTCCCGGAGACTCCGACGGCGAGGGAATGGTCGGCGGGGAAGGTTTCCTTGGCGTTGAGGGAGGTGATGACGGGGATGTCGAGGGCTTCGGCCAGTTCGATCAGTTCGTCGCGGGCGCCGGAGGCGCGGACGCCGCCGCCGGCCACGATGACGGGACGGGAGGCCTGCGCGAGCTCGGCCAAGGCGGCGCGGACGCTGGCCGGATCGGGTTCGGGGCGGAACGGGGGCGTGCGGCGGAAGGGTTCTTCGACGATGACGTCAAGGTCGCCTTCGGCCGTCATGATGTCGCCGCCGGTGATGCCCCAGAGGTCGAGGTGGGCCGGACCGGGGGTGCCGGAGACGACCTCGCGCAGGGCCTGGCGCAGGAAGATAGGGAACTCGTCGAGGGAGGTCACCGGGGTGCTGAACTTGGTGACGGCCTCGAAGGGGGCCGAGTGGTCGACCTCCTGGTAGGCGTGGCGGTTCTGCATGATCTGGCGCAGGCGGCCGGTGAGGGCGATGACGGGTGAGCAGGCCAGGTAGGCGTCCTGGAGGCCGGCGGCCAGGTTGAGCGCCCCGACGGACTGGGCGCCGCAGATGCCGGCGCCGCCGCTGATGCGGGCGTAGCCGTCGGCCATGTAGGCCGCGCCCTTTTCGGTGTGGGCCATGACGGGCTCAACGCCAACGCGTTCGAGCTCGGGCATGGCCTCGGGCACGCTGACGGGCATGAAGAAGTAGTGGGTGACGCCGTAGCCGTGGAGGGTTTCGGCGAGGAAGCGCGCGCCGGTCATCGTGGGCATTGGGAATCCCCTTCCTGGTCAGCGCTGGCGTTGCGCCTCGGCCGCTCGCGGTACCCGCATCCTGCCACGCGAGACCTACGTGCTACCCGGGGGTGATCGCCCGGAAGACCCTTACCACAACCCTCGCCCACGGGAGACTACTGCGTAACCCGAGACTGGTTGCGCGGAAGACCCCTCACCGATTTCGGCCGGGGACGGCCGAATCTGCCTCTCCCCTTGGAGAGGGTGAAGAGTGGCGCGTCGCGTGTCTCTATGGCCGGGATGGGGCAGCTACCATGGGGGTTCAAGCCGTCGGGCTCGCAACACGCTGGCGATAGCAGGCCCGACGCGCCGCCGGGGCGAGCGGTCTGGGCCGCTCGCGGCGTCCCGGCCAGCGTGGCGCCCCTCATCCGAGGACCGGTTCGTTGCACACGAGATCCAAGCAGATCCAGGACCCCAATCAGGTGGGCCCGCGCGCCGCGACAGGCAGCGGGCCGGTGATCAGCCGTCGACGGGTTCTGGCCGCCGGCACGACCAGCTTCGCGGCGGCGCTGCTGGCTGCTTGCGGGGAAGAGGAGTCGGGGCCTGCCACTCGGCTGCCCGCACCGCCGACGGCAAGCCATGAGACCGTGCAAGCGCGGGCGGTTTCGGCGACGGTGACCGAAGCGGCCCCGCGCGACACTCGCGGCATCCCCGCGCCAGGCGCCATGCGGGCGGTGAATGTGGCGTTTACGGCGCCGACGTGGAGCGTCTGGGGGTTTGGGATCGAGCCAATGTTGCTGTCGGCGGGACTGGCCGCGTCGGCGGCCAGCGAGCGCAGGTACACGTACGAAGGCAGCACGATCACCGACCACTTCAAGAGCGACTACAGCCTCTCAGCGCAGCTTGAGTCGCTGCCGGGCGGGGCTGATCTGGTGATGTTCCATGCCCACGATCTGCCGGATCTGCTAGAGGCGGAGCAGCTGTTGCCGCTGGACGACCACCTGCAGTCCGACCGTGACTTCGATCGCGCGGCTTACTGGCCAGGGACGCTGGAGACGGGACTCCACGAGGGCGTTCAGTACACCCTGCCGGTTGCGGTGGCGCCCTGGAGCATCGTGTTCAATCGGGATTTGGCCAAGGAGTCGGGGATCGAGATGCCGGAGCGCCAGGGATTCGACCGCGCCGCGTTTCTGCAGGCGGGACTGGCGATGCAGGGCGGGCCGTCGATCGAGGGGCGGGAGCATGGCCTGGGGTTTCTGCTGCAAGTGGACCCGAGGCCGGGTCCGGGCGGCGACTACGCAAGCTGGCCGCCGGCGTATGTGTTTTTGCAGGCGGCGCTGGGCGATCTGCGCGGCGCGAGCGGGACGTTCGAGGCGCTGCGCAGCGCGGAGGCGCTGGAGATTACGCAGTTCTTCCACGACATGGCCCATACCTACAAGTTCGCGCCGAAGCCCGAGCGGTCGGGCGACCGTGTCTGGATTACGTATACCGAGGGCAGCATTGGGATGTTCGGCGAGTCCCTCCAGGGTCCGGGTTACGGCTGGCTGCGCTCGGGGCCTTTCGCGAACCAGGTCTTGCTGCCGTTTCCGTCGTTCGGCGCGGTGGGCAACCCCGCGGATGTCTGGACGATGATCGGCATTTCGGCGCAGACGGTGGAGCCAAAGATGGCGTATGACGCTCTGCGGGCACTGGAGCGGCAACTGAGAAACGTTGCGTTCGTGCCGGCTGCCAAGTCGACGCCTGAACAGTTGCGCGCGATTGCTCCCGCACTGCTGGACGAAGAACTGCAGATGATCGTCGATCTCATGGCAAGCGCTTCGTACGTGCGACTGTCACGACAGGAACGCGGCGTGCTGACCAATGCCATCGACGCCGGAATCGTGCTCGAGGGCGTATCGGCCCAAGAGGCGCTGCTGGACGCCGCGACGAGCTTGGAGAGGTTGGCGGATCGCTAGGTCGTGGCCGCGTGAATAGCCACTCTTCGCAGTCCGAGGTAGGGGCGGTTCGAGGACCGCCCCCGCGTCGCGCGGTTTCTCGCGTTCATTGAGGGTGGCTGCCCGGCAGGCGCGCCCTTGGTGGAGATCTCAACCGAACACGACGATGGTTGCCCGGCTCCCCACCCAAATCCCGAGCCCAGTCTTGACAGCACCGCAGTTCGTTGCGTATACGTTGGGCAGGCGCTCTCGTGGGAGCCCCCGAGTCCGCGACAAGGGTTTAACCCGCCCCCGCAACCTGACGGCTTCTCGGCACCACTCTTTTCGGCCTGATCACGCGGACAGCAGGCCACTTGCAAGGAGTGCGTATGTGCCCCCGTAGTCTCCCTCCGCGTCCGAGCCTGGAACACCTTCAGAAACAGGCCAAGGCCATACTTAAGGCTGTGAGAGCGGGCGATCGAGACGCCGCGTTGAAATTCCGAGCCGTACGCCCCGCGTTGGCTCACGCGTCCGACATCGAAATCGCCACGGCCAAGCTATCCCTGCGCGACGCTCAAGCCGCGATCGCTCGCGAGTACGGCTTCAAGACGTGGTCGGACCTCAATACGCGCGTTACCGAGCTGTCCCAGCGTGCCCTCGCGGAGGTCGAGACTATGGCGAACGCCATTTGCACCCCAGAGGGATACACGGATCGAATTCGCCAAGTGCTGGGAAACTGCCTGACTGAGACGCATCTTTGCCAAGGTGAGAAGTTCGAAGCCAAGGTCCGAGACAGATACGATCTTGGAGACCGGATGGTGCTCGTTACCACCGACCGACAGAGCGCCTTCGACCGGGTGCTGGCCGCGATCCCCTTCAAAGGGCAGGTCCTCAATATGACGAGCGCATGGTGGTTTGAACAGACCCGCCACATTGTGCCGAACCAGGTCCTATCCGTCCCCGATCCAAACGTCACGATCGCCAAAAAGTGCACCGTCTTCCCAATCGAGTTCGTGGTGCGTGGATATATCACCGGAACCACGAGCACCGCCCTCTGGACGGTCTACCAGAGTGGTCAGCGTCACTACTGTGGCATCGATTTGCCCGAAGGGCTGGTGAAGAACCAGAAGCTGCCGACGAACTACCTGACGCCGACCACCAAGGCAGAGGATCACGACCGTCCGATCAGCCCCGACGAGATCGTGTCCGAAGGCTGGATGACGGCCGATGAATGGGAGCGTTGCAGCCGCATCGCGCAGGAGCTTTTCGCTTTCGGTCAAGCCGAGGCCGCGGAGCGCGGCCTCATTCTCGTCGATACCAAGTATGAGATGGGCCGTGACGAGAACGGCGAGATCCTTCTGATCGACGAGATTCACACCCCTGACTCC
>JAPPFO010000053.1 GCA_028875175.1 Chloroflexota bacterium
GGTCCAGGCTCACCAGGTCATAAAGCTCCCGCACCCGCGCCATCGAGACGTCCGGATCGGTCTCGATGTGCGTCTCCAGCGCCTCGATGATCTGGTCGCCGACCGTATAGACCGGATTGAACGAGTTCATCGCCGCCTGGAACACCATCGCAATCCGGTTCCAGCGATGCGTCCGCATCTGGTCTTCCGAGAGCGGCGCCAGGTCCGTCCCGTCCAGCAGGATCCGGCCCCCGACGATCCGCCCGTTCTCCGGCAGCAGCTTCAGCAGCGTCATCGCAATCGACGACTTCCCGCAGCCCGACTCCCCCACCAGTCCGACCGACTCGCCCCGCCCCACCGCAAACGAAACCCCGTCAACCGCCTGCACGTCGCCCGAGCGCGTCCCGTAGTACATGGTCAGGTCTTCGACGCTGAGGACTGTCGCTGCAGAAGATCGGCTTTGCATTGGACTTAGAGTGCCGGCCCGGTCGCCGTCACGTCACCCGAACCGGATGCGGCAGCGGCTGGTTGAACAGATACCCCTTCTCGTTGAAGGGAATCTCGTCCGGCTGCGTATTGCCCGCCCAGTCCGTGGCCCGCGTCATGATCGTGTACTCGCCCGGATCTGGGTCCCAATCAAACTCGAACCGCACCCAGGAGTACTGCACTTGTGGTCCCGAACCCTCTGCTTCGTTCCACGTATTGCCCGAGTCTTGGCTCCACTCCACCGTAGTGATGGGTCCGTCCGGCGAGTGGGCAAAGCCGTGGATCCGCTGCGACTCGGCTTTCAGTTTGGCCGGCCACGGCAGCGCCAACGCGCTTTTGATCACCTGCGTGGTCGCAACCTTCCCCGCTGCCTCGCTCTCCGGCGGATACGCGTCGCCGATCAGCACATACGAGGTCGTGTTGTTACGCGTCCAAATCGGTTGCTTCGAGACGACAATTCGACCCAGCCACTTCACATTCGTGCTGCCTACCCAGCCGGGAATCAGCGCCCGCAGAGGAAACCCGTGGTCTCGCGGCAGCATCTCCCCGTTCATCCCGTAGGCCAGCAGCGTATCGGGGTGCCGGGCCTTCTCCGCCGATAGCACCCGACGAAATCCCTCCTCCGGCGACTCCGTATCCAACCCGATCAGCAGCACGCTCGCCGCGTCATCGGAAACCCCGGCCAGTTGCAGCACGTCGCGCATCGACACGCCGGTCCACTCCCCGTTACCAACGCCGCCCGTCCTCCACTGCGTGCCCTTGGCCTTCTGCCCCTTCACCAGGTCGAACATCGCCCGGTGATTGCCGGCACACTCCAGGTACGAGACGAACGTTCGGCTCGGCATCTTGCGAATGTCGTCATAGGACAGTTGAATCGGATTCGTCACGGCATCACCCTCGATCGAAAGCCGCCAACTTTCCACGTTCACGTCCAGGCTCACAGAGTTGTTGCGCACGAAGAATTGACGAACCGGGGTGATCAACCCCTCGGGCAAGTCTTCCAGCCGCGTTTCCAGGCTCATGCCGTCTTCGTGCACGATGAACGGCGTTGCGTCTTTGAATCGTGCTTGAGTGCGCTGCGTTGTCGCCTCGCCGCACGCGGCCAGCACCGCTGCCGCCCCGCCAGCCGTCAGCGCCTGCAGGAAGCGCCGCCGGTCCATCCCGTGCTGACGAGCAACTCGCCACAGCCGCGCGACTCCGACTACGGGAATAGGCATCTGCCCGCTCCTTAGGTCACCCGGACCGGATGCGGAATCGGCTGATTGAACAGGTAGCCCTTCGCATTGAATGGAATCGCGTCCGGCTGCGAGTTTCCCGCGTCATCGGTGGCGCGCGTCATGATCGTGTACGACCCCGGCGCCGGATCCCACGCAAACTCAAACCGTGCCCACGAGTACTGCACCTGCGGCGAATGCAACGTCGCCTTCTGCCAGGTCGCTCCGGAGTCCAGGCTCCACTCGACCCTCGAAATCGGACCGTCAGGCGAGTGCGCATACCCATGGATACGGTGCGGCTCCGCCCGCAGATCGGCCGGCCACGGCAGCGCCAGCGCGCTCTTGATCACTTGGCAGTGCGTGACTTGACCTTGAGCTTTGCCTTCCGCCGGGTACTCATCGCCGATGAGCACGTAGGAGGTCGTGTTGTTGCGCGTCCAGATCGGCTTCGACGACACCACGATCTGTCCCAGCCACTTCACGTTCGTGCTTCCAACCCAGCCGGGCACCAGCGCGCGCAGCGGATACCCGTGATCCCTGGGCAGCGTCTCCCCGTTCAGGGCGTAGGCCAGCAGCGTGTCCGGGTGCATGGCCTTCTCCACCGGGATCACGCTGCGAAAGCCCTCTTCGGGCGACTCGGTGTCCAGCCCGACGAGCATCACGCATACCGCGTCGTCGCCGATCCCGGCCATTGTCAGCACGTCGCGCAGCGGCGTCCCGACCCATTCGCCGTTGCTCACGCCGCCCGTTCGCCACTGGGTGCCTTCGGTGGATTCCCCGTTCACCAGGTCGAACATGGCCCGCTGGTTGCCGGCGCAGTCCAGGTAGGCGACCACAGTGCGGCTCGGCAGGGCCAGGATGTCGGCGTACGACAGCGTCAGCGGCTCGCGGACCGCGTCGCCCTCGATTGAAAGCTGCCAGGTGTCCGGTTGGACATCCAGGCTTACGGAATTGTTGCGAACAAAGAACAGGTTGGTGGGCGTAATCACGCCCTGCATGTGCTCAAGTCGAGCTTCTAAACACCGGCCGTTGTCGTGCGCCACAAATGGGCTTGTGTCCTTGAACCAGTTCTCGGCCGTCGACTTCGTCTCGCCTGAAACTTCTTGGTCTTCGCGCTGGTCCGCCGGACCTGCCAGGTCCATGCACGCCGCCAGCGCCGCGGATAATCCCCCGTCAGAGAGCGCCGCCTCGAATCGTTCCCGATCCATTCCTCGTTGCCTGGCAAATTGCCAGAGTTGCGCAACGTCGTCGGCGTCCCTTTCGGGACCGGTACACTCGCGCAAAACGGTCATGCTCCCCTCCTTGGGATGGCTGCTCAGATACGCCGCAGCCTTGGGTTGACGACTTCGTCCAACGAACGCCCGAGCAGGTAAAACGACGAGCACAGCAGTGTGATCGACAGGCTGGCCGGGAAGATCAGCCACCAGTACTCGCCCACTTGCAGCAGGTAGCCGGCCGACTCCGTGGTGTGGATCATCAGCCCCCAGCTCATGCGCACGTCCAGCAGTCCTAGGAAGCTCAAGACGGCCTCCGAAAAGATCGCGCTGGTTACGGTGAACATCATGTAGAGAAACGAAAGCGGCAGCAAGTTCGGGACCACATGAACCAGGATGATGTGCAGCGTGCCGCCCCCCGAGGTCCGGGCCGCCTCGATGTAGGGCTTGACCACAACCGATAACGCCTGCGACTTCAGCACCACGCCCGTCCCGCCGAACCCCGACAGGATCCCGATCAACAGCGCCAGTTCCAGGTGCCCCACCTCGATCAGGGCGCTCAGCACGATAAGGATGCTGATTCCCGGCATCATGATCATGATGTCGGCCAGCCGCATCAGCAGCATGTCGATCAGCCCGCCAAAGTAGGCGGCCGTGGCCCCGACCATCGTGCCGATGCACACCGTCACCACCGCCGCCAGCAGCCCCAGCAGGAACTCGGAGCGGGCGCTGAACATCAGCTGGCTCAGGATGTCTCGCCCCAGCGGGTCGGTGCCCAGCGGATGGGCCAGGCTCGGCGGTGCCGGCTGCTGCGTCTCGTCGAACGCAAAGCCGATCACCGGGTCGTAGATCCGCTCGTCCCAGACCGTGTTCATCAGGATCGGATGCGCCAGGGCCAGCAGCATGTAGAACAAGATGATCACTAGCCCCAGGATCCCGATCCGGGTCCTCAGGAACAGCGACCAGTTCTGCTTCAGGCTGCGGCCCGCCAGCCCCAGGCGCACCCGCCAGAGCGACGGCGCGTTCGGAACGGGTCCGGTGTCGACAATCATCAGTAGCGGACCCGCGGATCCAGGTAGGCGTACAGGATGTCGGCCGCCAGGTGGGCCAGCAGCACGAACAGTCCCACGAACACGAAGGTGCCCACCGCCAGCGGCAGGTCCTCGCTCACCGTCGCCGCCACCAGCGTCTGCCCCATGCCGGGCCACGAGAATATCGACTCGATGATCACGCCGCCGTCGATGGCGAAGGCCAGGCTGAACACGAAGCTGGTCACCACCGGCAGCAGCGCGTTACGCGCCACGTGCCGGTCCCGCACGGCCTTCTCGGGCAGGCCCTTGGCGCGCGCCGCCAGCACGTAGTCCTCGCGAATCACCTCCAGCATGCTGTTGCGCGTCAGCAGCATGGTCCCGGCAAAGCTGATCAAGGTCAGCGTGGCGATCGGCAGCACCATGTGTTTCACGATGTCCCACGCCAGGTAACCCACGCCCGAGGACAGCCACACCCCCACCACGATCAGCACGGATACGGCAATGATTCCGGCCTGCAACACCCGTGCCATGCCCAGCCGCTTCTTGCTGGTCACCAGGAAGACGCAAAACGTGATCAGCGACAGGACCACAGCCGTCGCCAGCATCAGGTTGAAGACGGTGTTCGCGTCGGAAGGCGCGTCCTGCCACACCACCGGGTCCAGGAACTTCCCGATCGGGAACCAGCCGGCCTTGAATGCGAACAGCCAGATCATCATCAGCCCGAACCAGGGCGTGAACACCGTGTACAGCGTCACCCCGCCCAGCGTCGACGTGTACTCCACCCAGCCGCCGCGCCGCCACGCGATGATCTTGCCCAGCCCGAAGCCCAGATAAAACGACACCACGGTCGCCGTCAGGAACAGCACCAGCGTCCGCGGCAGTCGCTCCTTGATGACGTCGGCCACTGTCCTCGGATAGAGGCTGAAGGAAACGCCCAGGTCCCCCGTCAGCGTGTTCTTCAAATGCACGAGATACTGCTTCCACAGCGGCTCGTTGACCCCGAATAGCTCCTGCATCTGCGCCCGTGTCTCCGGCGGCAGATTTGGGTCCAGGGAGTACAGGCGGCTGATGTCGCCGGGCTGCGCATTCACCAGGAAGAACACGATCGTCAGGAACACGAACAGCGTCAGCACGATCTGCAGGACGCGCTTGACGATGTAGGCAGCCATACCAGTTACCCGCGAACTCCTATGGCGTCCTCATCGCCGGGCCGTCGTGGGCACGAACCCGGCGATGAAGCACGACCTGGTCTTACTTGATCAGCACGACGTGTTGCAGACCTTGCGCCTGCGCCATTCCTCCGAGCACCGACGTGTACGGGAAATCGACCCTTGTCGGTCTGAAGACGTCGATCTTCGGCGTGGTGAACAGCGTCACGTACGGCAGGTCGTCCGCCAGTAGCGCCTGCATCTGTTGGGCCTTTTCACGCGCGCCCTCGATCGTGGTCTCGGACAGCAATCCAGAGGCCAGCTCGTCGAACTCGGGGTTCGCGTAGCCGCCCCAGTTCACGCCGCCGTCCTCCAGTTCAGGCGAGTGACGGCTGTGGAAGATGTTCTCCAGGTAGTTGGGGAAGATCGTGAAGCCCCAACCCAGGATCCACATGTCCAGGTCCTTGTCCACCGTCTCGCTGAACAGCTTCTCCACGATCAGGTTGAATCCGAGCAGCCGCGCCTTCGTGGGGATGCCCAGATCGTTCAGCCAGCGTTCGATCCAGATGGCGAACGTCGATCGCAACGGGTCGTAACCGGCGCTCGGTGCGATCAGCTCCAGCTCGGGAACTTCCGTGCCGTCCGGCATACGCAGGCCCTCGCCGCCGTTGACCACAAACGCGCCGTCTTCGCTGACCTCCGGCTCCTTCTCGTAGGTGAAACCGGCGCCTTTCAGGAGCTCAACGGCCGCGGCAATCCGTTCGCCCCGGCCCAGGCCTTGTCCGATCTTGGCCGTGGCGTCGTTGTACCAGAAGGCGTTGCCCTCCGGAACCATGGCGTACATGGGAATGGCCGTGTCCTGCAGGATGGTCCGGGTCACGAACTCCTTATCGATGACGGTCGCCACGGCCTGCCGGAAGGCCTGGTTGTTCATGGGCGGCTTGCGGGTGTTGAAGCCCAGGTAGAACACCCCGTTGTCCAGGTTTTCCACGACCTGCAGGTCCGCGGTCTGCCGCACGCGGTCCAGGAAGCCCTTCTCAAGGCCCAGGGGATTGAACAGGAAGTCGATGTCGCCCTTGGTCAGGGCCAGGATTGCGGAGTCCTGGTTGCCGTAGATGCTGAAGATCTCGGACTCGAAGTGCGGCCCGATCTCAAGTTCAAGTACCGTTTCGCCGGTCGGCTCCCCGTAGTAGGTCTCGGTGTAGCCCAGCCGCTCGTTGGTCGCCTCGTATGCGCCGTTGACGTACTCGGTGACCTGCGTGCCCTGGCTGAAGTAGTCCGGCACCGCCTCGTTCTCGAAGAACGCCCCCGGTTCCCACTGGCCGTACTCCAGGCCGTTCGCCGTCGGCTCGCCGTCCGGCACGTGCGCGAACAGGGCTTCGATCTGCTGCGGCACCTCGCCGGCTGTCCTCGCCTCCGCGACCACCGGCGCCCAGTAGTGCTCCGGCAGGATCGGCATGAAGGCCAGCCCGAACTGCCACACGCTCAGTCCCGGCGTCTGCGCATTTCCGTCGGCGTCGGTCGACTTGAAGTAGATCTTCAGCCGGTGGTCATCCAGCGCTTCCGCTCGATCCACGAACGCCGGGTGCACCAGCGACGCCCAGTTGGAACCAAGGTTGAGTTCCCGCACCGTGCTCATCGTGAACACGAAATCGTCGGCCGTCAGTGGCTCGCCGTCGCTCCATTCCACGCCCTGCTTGATCGAGACTTCGGTCGTCCAGAACTCGGTTCCGTCAATCGTTTCCTTGGCCAGCGGCGTCGGCAGCCCGTCGGCCACCGCCGGTACCCAGTCGAACCGCTGCGGCGAGTAGCCGTACAACGAGGTGTGATAACCGCCGATCACGTACCCGGTCCACACCGACCCGGCCGGTCCGCCCAGGTAATTCCAGGTATTGCGCGAAATCGGATCCTCGAACAGCCCCATCTTGTAGATGGCCGGTCCGGCGGGGGCCGCCGGTGTCGCGGCCGCGGTGGGTTGTGGGGTCGCGGCTGGTTGCTGTGGCTGCCTGACCTCGACCGGCACCTCTCGCGTAACCGTCACCACTCGCTCGACTTCGACGACCTTCTCGACCTCAACGATCTTCTCGACTTCAACCGGAACGGTCACAATCCGTTCGGTTGGTTCCGGAGCCTCCGCCCCACAGTCCATGGCCGCCATCGCCATCGCCAAGCCGGCAACCAGGAGAACAGCACGCTTACTCAGGGACTTGACCACGATCACAGCTCCGCCCGCGGATTCGCAATCACTCTTCAATCTACACGCTGCGAGCGTACGACCGGGATGATTTCGTTCACCGGATTGACATGCCCAAATTGTGAATTCGGTACTGGCGGCCGGGCTCTGCGATGAGCCCTCCGCCCAGGCCCGTGTCAGGTGGTGCGCGATCGCAAACGAAGCCGGCACCCGCAGCTCGGCAGCAGGCAATCGAATCGCGGGCGCTGCCCGGGATCCTGGGTATCGTTGCAGGTCGCCGATACCACAAGACAGACTCGCGCCCGAAGGCGCACCACCAGCCCGAAGGAAGGTTGCTCGGCGTGGAGTTTCTGCCGGTACCGGGCACGACCGTGCTGCTGGGCGTGTGGCCGGTGCGGATTAGAGATTGGCTCGCCACGGGCCGCCGATACGACGGGCCGCGTTCCTTCCGGCATGAGGGCCCGGACCACCCGGTGGGCAATATCAGCTGGAACGACGCGCAGGCGTTTTGCGCCTGGCTCAGCGAACGCGAGGGCCGAGTCCACCGCCTGCCGACCGACCACGAGTGGAGCTGCGCGGTCGGGATCGGACATCTGGAGAATCCAGCGGCCGAACCCGCGTACAAGGACTGCCGGCTAACCGGCGTCTACCCGTGGGGCCGGTCCTGGCCGCCACCACGCGGCGCGGGCAACTATCAGGGGGAAGAGTGGCGTGGCCACGCGGCTGCGTTTCGCGAACTCCGACACGAGTACCGGCACTACTATCCCGACCGCACGGTGGCCGAGATCGAGCAGATCGACGACCCGCTGCCCTGCATCCTGGGCTTCAACGACGGCTATCTGTTCACTTCGCCGGTCGGGTCATTCACGCCGAACGCGCATGGGTTCTATGACTTGGGTGGCAACGTCAACGAGTGGTGCCAGGACCGGTTCTCGGCGTCCGACCGACGCATCCTGCGCGGCGGGTCGTTTGGCAAGCTGCGTCCGGATCAACTGCTGTCGTCGCGTCGCTACCACGGCGACCCAACCCGCCGCCTGGCCAGCCACGGCTTCCGCATCGCGGTCGACATGTAACCAACCCGCTGCTCGCGGGGCGGATTCGCCTGCCGGGTAGCAGGCGGGCACCCGTCAGGCCGTGCCTTCGGCCCAGGCCCGAATCAAGTGGTGTGCGATCGCAAACGAAGCCGGCACCCGCAGCTCGGCGTCCTCGCCGGCCAGGGCCCGCCGCACCGTGGCCCGCTCGAACCACTGCACGGACAGCATCTCCACCTTGTCGGGTCGAACCTCCGTCGTCAGCGCGTCCGCGTGACACCCGATCATCAGCGACGACGGAAACGGCCACGGCTGCGACGAGTGGTACCGCACCGCGCCCACCCGGATCCCCGCTTCCTCCAGAACCTCGCGCCGCACGGCTTCCTCGATGGTCTCGCCCTGGTCCATGAACCCCGCCAGCGCCGAGAACATCCGCATCTGCGACAGCCGTCCGTGCGACTGCCCCAGCAGGCACCGATCCCCGTCCGTGACCACCACGATGATGACCGGATCCGTGCGCGGAAAGTGATCCGCCCCGCAACTCCCGCACGTCCGCTGCTGACCGCCCCGCAGCGCCTCCGTCGGCTGTCCGCACACGCTGCAGAAGCCGTGCCGCGCATGCCAGTCCACCTGCGCGCGCGCCTGCGCCGCGATCCCCGCGTCCTCCGCCGACACGAGCGTCCCCGCCGTCCGCACGTCCACAAACCGCCGTTCGTCCCCCTCCGCCAGATCTTCGTTGTCCTCCGATACGTCCACCGCAAAGTGCGCCGCGCCGTCCCGCAGCCCCAGCAGAAATCGCGGCCCATCCAGTCCAGCCGCCGCATCGCCGCTAATCCACGCCAGCCGCGCCGGATCCTCGCCGTCCAACAGCACGTCCAACTGCCGCAGTGGCAAGAACCGGCTGCCCGCATCCCGCTCCCGCGCCGCCAGCCAGTCAGCGTCGCGCCGCTCGTATTCGGCCCTGTTCAGCGGGTTTCCTGCAAACGTGTGTGGACGATTCACGGCGATCCGCGCATCCTTCCAGGCGTCATACCTCTCCTCCGGGGCGCATCATGCAACGTATCGCCTTCGCTTTGCCCATCAAGCCCGACCGCGTCGACGACTACCGCCGCACCCACGCCGCCGTCTGGCCGGAATTGCTGGAAGAAAACGTCAAAGCCGGCATCCGCAACTTCACCATCGTCCTCTTTATGAATCACGCCATCGGCCTCCTGGAGTGCGACGACTGGGAAGCCGCCTCCGCCTACCTCGACAAGTCCGATGTCCAGGCCCGCTGGCAGGCCGAGCACGCCGACATCCTCGACGTCGACACCGCATCCGGCCTAGTCCCGCTCCAAATGCTGGAGGAACTCTTCCACCAGGACTAACCACCAGCCACGGCACGCGCAGTTGCAGCTACCCGCTCGGCTGGTGACGACAATTCGCGCGTCCTCACCCTTGAATCCCAGGCCCTTCACCCCCACCATGTAGCGCGACGCCACGCCCGCTTCCACCACGTCAGGAATCTCCATGTCCGATCCACGCAAGCGCAACAGCGCCGCCATGACCGACGGCCCGGCCCGCGCGCCGGCCCGCTCCCAGCTCAAGTCCATCGGCTTCTCCGATGAAGACCTGGCCCGGCCCATCGTCGGCGTGGCACACCAGTGGATCGAAACCATGCCCTGCAACTTCAACCACCGGCGCATGGCCCAGCGCGTCAAGGAAGGCATCCGCGCCGCCGGCGGGACCCCCATGGAGGTCAACACCATCTCCGTCAGCGACGGCGTCTCCATGGGCACCGAGGGCATGCGCGCCTCCCTCATCAGCCGCGAGGTCATCACCGACTCCATCGAAGTCGCCGCCATCGGCCACTCCTTCGACGCCCTGGTCGTCATCGTCGGCTGCGACAAGACCATCCCCGCCGGCGCCATGGCCCTGGCTCGCCTCAACATCCCGGGCCTGGCCCTCTACAGCGGCAGCATCGCCCCCGGTAAGTTCCGCGGCCAGGACATCACCATCCAGGAAGTCTTCGAAGGCGTCGGCGCCCACGCCGCCGGCAAGCTCACCGCCGACGAACTGATGGAAATTGAGAACGCTGCCTGCCCCGGCGCCGGCGCCTGCGGCGGCCAGTTCACTGCCAACACCATGGCCACCGCCCTCGATTTCCTGGGAATTAGCCCGCCCGGCGCCAACGTCGTGCCCGCCATGGACGGCGGCAAGGCCGACACCGCCTTCGAAGCCGGCCGCCTGGTCATGGACCTGCTGGACCGCGACGTCCGTCCCCGCGACATCATCACCCGCGAATCCGTCGAGAACGCCATCTCCGCCGTCGCCGCCACCGGCGGCTCAACCAACGCCGTCCTCCACATCATGGCCATCGCCCACGAGGCCCGGGTCGAGCTGGAGTTGGAGGACTTCGACCGCATTGCCGCCCGCGTCCCCATCCTGGCCGACCTCAAGCCCTGGGGGAACTACGTCGCCACCGACGTCTTCCAGGCCGGCGGTCTGTCTCTCGTGGCCCGCGAACTCCACAAGCTCGGCCTGCTGCACGGCGACGAGCGCTACGTGGACGGCCGCACCATCGCCGAGGTCGCCCAGGCCGCCGTGGAAACCCCCGGCCAGCAGGTCATCTACCCCGCCGACAACCCCCTCAAGCCCACTGGCGGCATCCTCATCTTGCGCGGCAACCTCGCCCCGGACGGCTGCGTCATCAAGGTCTCCGGCCAGGAACGCGACACATTCACCGGCCCCGCCCGCGTGTTCGACGGCGAGGAAGCCTGCTTCCAGGCCGTCATCGACCAGGACATCGAACCCGGCTCCTTCATCGTCATCCGCAACGAAGGTCCGGCCGGCGGCCCCGGCATGCGCGAAATGCTGGCCGTCACCGGCGCCATCCAGGGCGCTGGCCTTGGCGACTCGGTCGCCCTGATGACCGACGGCCGCTTCTCCGGCGCCTCCCACGGTTTCATGATCGGCCACGTCGCCCCCGAAGCCTTCCGCCGCGGCCCCATCGCTGCCGTGCAGGATGGCGACCCCATCACCTTCGACGTCGCCAACCGCACCCTCAACGTGCACCTGACCGACGAGCAAATCGAGGAACGCCTGGCCGACTGGCAGCCGCCGCCTCCGCGCTACCCCACAGGCGCCATGGCCAAATACGCCGCCCTCGTCTCCTCCGCCAGCCAGGGGGCCGTCACCACCAACTGAGCCCGTACATGTGGCCCAGGCTGCGTGCAGCCTGGGATCCTCTGCCGGTATGCATTAAGCCTGGGCTGCGCCAGATCCGCTGCGCCCCTGCCCCGGCCGAAACTCGATCCCCAGCAAAAGCCGCGAGCGGCCTTGCGGCTACATGAGGGGGTGCATCGTCAGGGCCAGGGACGTCTCGATGTCCCAGACCGCCTGTGAAACCTCCCGGCCGATCAGGTCCAGCTTGCGCACCTGTTCGATCCGGCCAGTGACGTGCTCCAGTTCCCGCCGCGACAGCAGTTCGCGGAAAATGCCGCACGCCTCCGCCAGACACACGATCACGATATCCCGGGGGTCCGGAATCTCGTCGCTGAACAGCACTTCCATGATCCGCAGCTTCACTTCCCGGTCGGCCTTGCCGTCCACCGCCGGGTAACGCCGCGCTTGGAACACCCACAGGAATTTCTCGTCGCGCACGTGCAGGATGCCGTGCTCCACCAGCCGCTCCAGCACCCGCTCGCGGATTGGGCCCGCGCGTTGGGCGATGTCTTGAATCCAGAAGCGCGTGTCCCGTTCCCCGTCCGCCTGCGCAATCCTCTCCAGCGTTGGGTCCAGCAAATCGTCGCCCACCGGCGTCGGGTCGATCACCGTCAGCCAGTTCGGGTCCGTGTCGATCCGGTTCTCCAACGCCAGGTCCATCAGCACCGCGCCCGCCAGCGCGCACTGCACCGACCACTCAGGCACCCGGACGAAATCGCCGCCCTCGTCGTCCAGCAGCAGCAGCATGATCTCTTCAGGAAATCTCAGCACCGCCCGTGCCTCCTTTTCGTTCCCCGTCTCTATTCTGCCGTCAGGATACCCGCGCCCGACTGCGACCGTATTCGATAGCTTCGAGAACTCAGCGCGCCGGGCAGCCGAACCAGCCACGTACGAGCGAAAACGCGGCAATCGGGCCGTTCTCCCGGGGCGTGGAATCGGGTTGCTAAGACGGCTGACGACGCCGTCCGCTCGCTGTCTGTAACCCTTCGCTACTGGCGCAAAGACGACTTGTGCGTCGTGAAATGTGACGAACTGGGCGTGTCCACCTACGACCCGGTCCAACCGGCCAGGGCCATCCTGCAATACTTGGCCACCCTCGCCGGGCAGCCTATTCCCCGGAAACCGTGCGCCTCTAACGTGAGAACCTCGCGCAAATCGCCGAGTTTCTGAGCGGTGAGCCGACGCTGCCCGGGCTCACGCTTGACGGTGTCTTGCGCTATCAGAAGCGACCGGGAGTGGCGCTTGCCGGAACCAGTGGCCTCACGACTGGAGCGCGGGTCACGCCCTCGGACGACTTTAAGATTGCGGTGCGATGATCGCGCTACTGGGAGGGTGCGCACCGTGAAAGGACCTCTCGCAGCCATCTGGGAGATTCCAAAGCCGTTGTCGGTTCACCCGGTCCAGGTGGACGACGACACCGTCATCATGCTGCGACGCCACGGAAACCCGGAGGGCCCCAGGCTGGTGCTGAGCCACGGTAACGGCCTTGCCATCGACCTTTACTACATGTTCTGGTCGCTCCTGAGCCGCGATTTCGACTTGCTTGTCCACGATCTACGGAATCACGGTTGGAACAACGTCGGCGCCCAGGCGGACCACCGCGTCGATACCTTTGCGCGAGACCACGACCGCATTCGTGAGGCGATCAACCGTCGCTATGGCGAGAAGCCGACCGTTGGCGTGTTTCACTCCATTTCAGCCCTGGCCTGCCTTCATGCGCCGTCGCGGGGAGACGGCTACTCCGCCTTGGTGCTTTTCGCCCCACCCCTCTGCAACAGCGGCCCCAGGTACCGGGCGTTCGAATCGCGGGCAAAGAACACAGCCGACATGCTCAGGCGGAGGACTCAATGCTTCCGATCCAGGGAAGAGCTGGCGGAACTTCATACCTATTTGCCCTATTTTCAGCGGGCCGTTCCGGGAGTCTTCGAACTTGTGGCGAGAACGACCCTCAAGGCGTCGGCGAAGGGCCACGGGTTTGAACTCAGGTGTCCCGCCGAGTTCGAGGCGCAGATTTGGGACCATGCCTCGACGTATGCGGTAACCGTGGATTTCGGCGCCATGAGGTGTCCTGTCAAGACCGTAGCCGCAGACCCCGCCACAGAGGACCCGGGCGACCCGCCGTTCGACTATGGGGACGCGGACGTGGACCATGAGTTCATTCCCGACACGACGCATTTCCTGCAACTCGAAAAACCGCGGGAGTGTGCAGTGGCCGTGCGGAGGTTTCTGAAGCAGGCGGGAATCCTGGAAAACCAACGGCTCCCTTGAGTGCTACTTCCCCCGCTACGTAGCTACGGATGCCCCATGACCGTGGATTGAACCCCGGAATCGAGTTGCTTGCTTCGACGTGACCCACGGGTTTTGGGGACGCATGACCTCAGCGAATACGGATTCCTCGTAAGGCAAACGGGCGCACTCGCAGTTCAATGGACGCTGATCGGCGCGAAACCGGACGCATCCAGCCGAACGAGCCTCCCAGGCGCGTCCCTGGCCGTCCGCAACGCGCCTCACCGTCACGCCCGCTCGTAGACCGACACATGCCCCTCGCTCTTCGACGTAAACGCCGACCGGTCCCAATCGCCCCACCGTTCCCGCAGCCGCAGACCCGCCAGCCGCGCCATCAGATCCAGCTCAGCAGGCCACGCATACCGCAGCCGGGCCGGAAACACGCGGATGCCTTCTTCACTGAGCAAGACATGCCGGAAATCCACCAGCTGCTGCATCGGATCATGCGTCGACACATCCAGCCGAACCGTCTCCAGGTCAGGCAGCCTCGCCCGCACCTCCTGCCCTCGATCGAACCTCGTGACATCCGGAACAAACGCATCCACCAGGAACACTCCTGACGCGTCCAGGCGCGCCGCCACGTTCTCGAAGCACCGAACCTGCTCCTCCTGCTCCGTCAGCATGAACAGCGTGCTATTGAGCACGTAAACCAGCGAATACGTCCCCTCCACGTCCACGTCCGCAAAGTCCCCAATCGTCACCGGTACCTCCGCCCCGCCCGCCTTCGCCCGCAGCTGCTCCACCATCGCCTCGGAAACGTCGATCCCATGCACTTCCACCCCACGCGCCGCCAGCGGCAGCGCAAAGCTCCCGGTCCCGATCCCAAGCTCCAATGCCCGGCCGCCCGCGGCCAGCTCCTCTAGCACGTCAATCCGCTTCGGCACATTCACCGAGCCATAGAAGCTGTCGTACACGTCAGCCATCCGATCCCCATACGTCGCAGCCGTGTAGTTCATCAAGATCCGCCTCCCTTCCTCGCAGCCAGGTCTAACGAAAAAGGCCTCCCGCTCCGGGGAGGCCTTGGTTGACTCTGCCTGTTCGAGCTAGGTCGCTAGCTTCTCCCCTCCGCGCCACGCCACGGCGCGCCCGCCGGCGCCGAGCCATTGGTCGTGGTCGGGAAAAAACTAGCCACCGCTATGGCCGCCAATTTGCTCGCGAACGCGGCCATCCTACCGCCCCGGACAACCGCTCAGCCCTTCGCTTCGTCCCAAGTCGCCGGCGGCCCACCCTCCAGATAGGTCGTGTGATCTGCCGTAATCGCCGCCGGAATCGGAAACACCACCATGATTTTCGACGTCCCGTCCCCGGCCCCGACAAAGCCATGCGGCGTGTCCGCTGGAAACACGCACACGTCCCCGGCCTCCGCGACGGACCACTCGTCCTCGATCCGCACGCGCAACGCCCCGCCCAACACCAGGATCGCCTCGTCCACGTCATGCCGGTGCAACGGCGTCACCGACCCCGGCTCCACCTCAAAATGCTGCATCGACACCGAGCTCGACCCCTGCGCCTCGCCAACCACCTCCCTTACCACCTGCCCCGGCCGCCACAGCCCCGCCGCCTGCTCCGCAATCCGCACAATCGGCATTTCAGACTCCTCGTATGCGCCGCGTTCGTTCCCGCCTCCGCAGTATCATTCCGCCCAACCCAATCCAGCCCAGATCCAGCCACAGGAGCCCCCGGGTGGCACGGGCCCCCCGCGGGGGATTGGGGGTGTTGCGGGGGGGCGGGGAGGGGCGGGGGGGTGG
>JAPPFO010000026.1 GCA_028875175.1 Chloroflexota bacterium
GGTGCTCACTGCCCCACGGGACGGGATGCCCAAGAATGCCCCCATTGGCAACCGAGAGCGGTCCGACGCTTCGACTGAGCTGGAGCTCAAATCCTCGCACGAAGCCTCGCGCCAGGTCGGTTTCGTAAAACTCCTGGCAGTTCATCAGGCCGCCAATCGGGCCACGCTGCCCGTTGACGACTTCTTCGAACACGCCGCTGACAAATGCAACGGGATGAAACATCAAATAAGCGCCCACGACGCCGGAATTGTTCGCCAGGCCGTTTGGGAAGCGCGCCGAGGTTGAGTTGAGCAGAAGACGTGGCGTTCCCACGCCGTTCGCGGCCATCACAACTACACCGGCCGTATGGCTACGGCGCACGCCCTGGTCGTCGTAGTACATAGCTCCCGTAGCTCGTCCGGTGCGGTCCACCGTTATCTGTTCAACGCGGGCGTGCGTGATCAGTTGCACGCCTTGGGCCAGAGCTTTCGGCCAGTACGTAACGTGCGCGCTGGACATGGCGCCAATTGGGCAGCCAATGTCACAAGGCCCACAGCAGTTGCAGGGTGAGCGATTCTCTCCAAAAGGCTCGGAAATCAGCGCGTTGTCGCACGGCCACCAGTGCCAGCCCAGCTTCTCCAGGCCACGGAGATACGCCTCACACCCGGCGTCGAAGGCCAGTGGCGGCGTCTGCCGCGGACTGCGTGGCGGATTGCCGGGATCGCCCGCCAAGCCCGATACGCCCACCATCGAATCGTTGAGGTCGTAATAGGGTTCCAGGTCCCAATACGTGAACGGCCAGTCGTCGGCCACGCCGTCCAGCGTGCGCACGCGAAAGTCGGACGGCCGCATACGCGGAAAGTGCCCGCTCCAGTGCACCGTACTGCCGCCCACCGCGTTGACCATCAGCGGATAAATCGGCGTCCCTCTGTTGTTGATGGGGTAATCCTCGGCCCAGCCGCGCACGTTCGGGTCCTTGGCGAACGATGTCTGCCGGGCGAGTTCGTAGTCAGGTCGGCTGTGCGCGTACTCCGAGGGCTCGACCCAGCGGCCTTGTTCCAGGCAGGTAACGCGTAGCCCCCGGCGCGAAAGCGACCAGGCCGCCGCGGCGCCCGAGGCGCCTGAACCAACGATCAGGACATCGGAATCAGATTCCGGCGCAGCCATCGCATCGTTACCCGGACTCGATCGCCTGAAGCATACGAGCCGCGCCCCGGCGCGTCAGTCTTTGATCGTCAGCCCGCCGAACAGGACGGTGCCTCGGATGCTGACCGTCGCCTCGTCCTCGGCGCCCGCGTCGTCGCGTTTGTCGTCAACGCCCCCAAACAGGGCCACAACGTCGTTGTGGACGGTCCAGTCCTCAGGTACCCGCAGTTCCACGCCACCGAACATGCAGGTCACGTCGATGACCGCCGGCGGCCGCTCGACGCGGGCCCTTCGCAGGTCGTATTCCGCCCCGCCGAAGAGCGTCGTGGTCTGCAAGCCAGTGAACGATCCATCCACTTCGTCATTCACGCTGTTGAACACCGCCACGTGATTCAACCCGCCGCCGGACCGGCCGGCTGCCCCACCGCCACCGAGTGACGCCCGTGTGGCGATAAGCAGCACGCCTGCGACGATGATGAGCACCGGCCATACGGCCCCGCGAACGGCGTCCGGAACTTCGTCGAGCACCGAAAGCTGAACGGCGATCCCCAGGGCGATCAGAATCCAGGGACCTATCGACCCGCGAAATCCACTACGAGCCAGCGCCCAAAGACCCAGGACGACAAGGAGCGATGGCGCGTATTCCCAGGGGCTGAAGTCGCCGAGTCCCAGGTTGCCCAGGAGCAGCAGCACCCCCACCGCCACCACAATCAGGCCGACGAAAACCCGACTCGAACCGCCGATGCTCATCATCTCCTCCGCCAGCGCTCAATTTCGCCCCGCCGCAGTGCCCGCCATACAGATGAAGTCACGGGTGGGTTCGGCTTCAATTCCAACGGTGCGTTTCCGGATCGATGGACGACGACGGGACCGATTCCAGTTCTTCCCAGAGTTCGTCAGGAATTTCGAACGCGGCCAGGACCAGCGTCTTCTCAATGCGGTCGGGCCGGCTGGCGCCCACGATCGTCGAGACGATCCGCGGATCCTTCAGCGAAAACTGCAGCGCGGCCGCCGCTAGCGGAATCCCGTAGCGATCACAGATGGCTTGCTGGCGCCGCGCACGCGCCACCATCTCGGACGACGCGGCCTGGTAGGCATACCGCGGATACGACTCCGGTCCGCGCGACAGGATGCCGCTCCCGTAGGGCGCCGCGTTCAGCACGGCCACATTGCGCATGGCCGCAATCTCCAGCAGCGGCTCGGCCGAGCGGTTCAGCAACGTGTAACGGTTGTGCGTGACGACCACCTCGAAGCAGCCGGTCTCGACGTAGCGGATTTCCTGGTCGATCGGGCCGCCGGCAACGCCCAGGTGTTCGATCAGCCCTTCCGCCTTCAAGTCGAGCAGCACCTCCAGCGGGCCGCCGGGCGCGGTGATGGCGTCAAAGGTCGAGTGCTCCGGATCGTGCAGGTGCAGGAGTTGCAGACGATCCAGGCCCAGCAGGTCCAGGCTCCGCTCAACCGAACGGCGCATCTGCGCTCCGCTGAAGTCGCCGGTCGTCAGGTCGCGGTCGGCCTTGGTTCCCACAACGTAGCCATCGGGAATCCCGCCATGCTCGCGAAGCACGATGCCGATACGCCGCTCGCTTTCGCCGTCGCCATAGGACGCCGCGGTATCGATGAAGTTGATCGAACTCTCCAGCGTTTCCCGCACGGCCGCCAGAGCGTCCTTCTCCGCCACCGAGTAGGCAAAGGTCTCGGGCATGTCCCCAAGCGCCGCGGTGCCGATGCACAACGGCGTGACCCGCAGACCGGTCGTGCCCAGCGTGCGCAGCGAGAAATAGTCGCCGGGCGCCGACATTACGGCGGACCCGGAATAGGCGAACGCGAATCGCGGTCGGCTCGACGGCGCTCGCGCCCGGGCGTCGTCCGGCGACCCTCGATAACTTCCATCGCAATCAACACCGTCGTATACGCCTCGCTAGCCACGCGGCCGTCATCTCCGGCGAACGACGACGGCAATCGCGAGTAGTCGCCGGCGGACATCTGATCGATACGCCGCCGCAGCCAGCTTCGCAGACGGTCCCAGGACTCGCCAGCATCAGCGTTGGGCATGATGCGCCTCCGACTCGATGGCGTCGGCCGCCTCTGTGTGCCGCCGTACGAACGCTTTGGCGAGGACCGTGGCGCCTTCCACGTCGTCCGGCTCCAGTTCCCCGTCCAGCACCAGGTCCAATAGGTACTGCTTGATCGGCTTGATCCACACGCCCGGCGGGCGGTCGAACAGCTCCATGAGGGCGTGGCCGTCCAGGGGCGAGTCCAGCGCGGCCACGTCGCGCTCGGCCTGCAAGTGCTCGCAACGCGCCTGCAACTCGGCCACGCGCGCCAGCCCAGCCTCGATTCGCCGCGGCCGATAGCTGGTGATGTCGGCGCGGGACAAGGCGATTAGCTCGTCGAGATCCTCGCCGGCCTCGAGGATGAACCGCCGAACGGCTCCATCGGTCCACCCAGGTTCGTAGGCGTTGGCGCGCATGTGCAGCCGGACGATGTGCGTGACGCGGTCTGTGAGCCCTCCGTCGAATTTGAGCCGGCGCATGATTTTCCTCGCCATGCGCGCACCCACCTCTTCGTGCCCAAAGAATCGGATACGGCGGTTGCGGATGGACTTGGTTTGCGGTTTGCCGATGTCGTGCAGCAGCGCGGCCCAGCGCGTTTCGCGAACTTCAGGAGTGTTGGAAAGTACACGCATCGTGTGCGCAAACACGTCCTTGTGCTGCCGCCGTTCCTCCTGCTCGGTCTGCTGCAGGGGAATCAGCTCGGGCATCACCAGGCCCAGCACCCCGATTTCCAGGAGCGTGACCAATGCGCGGCCCGGCTCCTGCGACAGCAGCGTCAAGTTGAGCTCAGCCCCGATGCGCTCGGCACTGACGTGGCGGAGCTCGCCCGCCGTGCGCCGTGCCGCCGCCAGGGTGCCCGCCTCAATGTCGAATCCCAGTTGCGCTGCAAAGCGCACGCAGCGCAAGACTCGCAACGGGTCCTCCCGGAAACGATCGTCCGCGGTGCCGACGGCGCGAATCCGCCCGGCTACCAGGTCGGCCAACCCGCCGTGCGGATCGATGATGCGCCCGCTCAGCACATCCTGCGCCATGGCGTTAATGGTGAAGTCGCGCCTGCTGAGATCGGCCTCCAGTGAGTCGCCGAACTGGACGTCGGGCTTGCGCGAACCGGGACGGTAGGAATCCGAGCGAAATGTCGTGATTTCGACGGGGCCGGTTTCAAAGACGGCCCCGATGGTCCCGAATCGCTCGCCGACCGTGTAGATGCTCGAGGCGCCTGCTCGACGCGCCAGCACCTTGACTCGATCGGGACGCGCGCCAGTCGTGAAGTCCAGGTCGTTTGACGGTCGCCCGAGAATTCGATCCCGGACCGGCCCACCAACCAAGTAGAGATCGAAGCCGGCTTGTCGAAAGATGCGCGCGAGGCGCCCGGTGGGATTCATGAGATATGAGACGTCGCCCGGTTTAGGCGGTGCGCGAGATTGGCCAGTGCCGGCGCCGCAGCGCGCCAGGCGCCGCACGCAGCGATGTTACACGCTCGCGTAGCCGGTCCCGAATCTCACGCGGACCTCCAACCAGCCGCCGCACCCCGATATCGGCCACAAAGGCCAGCAGGGCGATCGTGAGCCACTGCGCCCAGCCAAGCTGGGTTCCGCCGTCGCCGCGCAGTGCCAGCGCGGTCAGATCGCCGCTGGACTCAACGGTCACGCCGCCCGTCAACTCGGCTGCACGCCTCAGCACGCGGTGGTCCGGCGCGATGTGGCCAACTTCCGCCCCCACCGGAACCACGAGGCCCGATGTCGCCGCGCGCTCCTCACCAGCGCCGTCACGCTGGGACACCAGCACCTCGTACACCCCGGCGGGCAATCCCTCCAGGCTGCCCTCGTAGCGGCCGGGCCCTACCTGCTCGACGGTTAGGGACTGGCGGGTACCCTGCGGGCCTACGAGGGTCACACGCGTCTCGAGTTGGTTCAGAAACCGCCCGGATGCATCCACCGCGTCGACCTCGATCACCGCAACGCCATCCGCGTGGGTCGCCTGGATTCGAGGGCTGTCGCCGACACCACCCGTCAACGGGCTGACCCACTGAACCGCCTGGCGCAGGAACGGGGCAAAGCCGTCCCAGCCAAGCCAAATGTCCGCCCAGTCGGTGCCCGCGTCCGACGTCCAGGCAATAGCGCGACCCCGCCCGTATTGCCATTGCGCCAGGATCGGATCGTTGTTGTCGGAAGTCAGCACGACTTCGGCCGTGGGCTTGGCTCGGGTCCGAACGTAGCCGCGCAGGTCCGGGAGCTCTTGCCCTGCCAGGCTGCCGGTGAACACCGGGCTTGGCGCGTCCATCCGCGGCTGGAACTCACGTTCCACCACCGCGAACTCGCCCGCCGTCAGCGTTTCCTGCGTCAGGACACGCGGAATCGAGCGCGGGTCCGGGACGTAGTAATAGCGGCCGTTTCCGACTCGCGCGATGCGCTCCAGCAATTCCTGGTCGGACTGCTGACCGATCGCGATCGCCGACACCGTGATGTCCCGGCGACGCAGCGAGCGCGTCAGGCCGTCAAAGTCGCCGTAGTGGGCACGTCCGTCGGTTAGCAGCACCACGTGCTTGACCGACGCGCTGACCTGATCCAGGCGAGACCTCGCGAAGAACATCGCCCGTGCCAGATCGGTGGATGTCCCCATCTGAATCCTGCGGATGCGGTTGATTGCCGCCCCTACATCCGCCGCCGAGGTCAGTTCGCGTGGCGGCACCACCCACTGCGAGTCGATGTCGAACGTCATCACGCCCAGGATGTCGCCCTCTTCCAGCAGGTCCACCGCGTCCACCGCCGCCTCGATAGCCATATCGATCTTGGCGGCTCCTTCGCTTGCGCCCTCGGCCATGCTTGACGATCGGTCGATGACCAGCACCAACGCCAGGCGCGGCTCCGGCGTTTCCTCGGTCGGGTCGGACCACACGGGCAATGCCTCATCCAGGGCAGTGCCCTGGTAGCCGCCGGCCGCAAAGCTGTCGGGTCCCCCCAGGACCACCAGACCCCGACCGCCCGCCACGTGCGCGCGCAACGCTTCAAGCGCGTCGGGCTCGAACGCGTCGGCCGGCACGTTGGAAAGCACGACAGCCTCGAACTGCCTGAGATCGACATCCCCAAGCGCGTTGGGGGCGACCTCCCTCACGTCAAAGTCTGCGGCCCGCAGCACGGCCCGGACCTGGGAGGTCTCGCCGATCGTGAGCACTCCACCGGGCTCGGCCACGCGTATGAACGCCTCGGCCACGTTGTTGGCCAGCCTCGGGTCGGCGTCCTCGAGAAGCTCTGCCCGCAGTCGGTGAAACCCAGGGGCAAGTCCTGCCAGCTCCACCCCGTACGTGCGCGTTCCGGAGTCGACGACAATCGGCCCGTCGCTGATCAGGCGCGCACCGTCCCAGAGGCGCAGGCGCGCCGTAGTGCGCCGCTGTGAGGCGATTCGAACGCGCGCCTGCACTGCCGTGGCGCTATGAATAATGTTCGGGACCTCAACCGCCTGCACCACAAGGTCGGCGCCGCGCGTGGCCGCGGCCGGGATGACCGATATCGGCACGCCCCGCGCGGCGGCCGTCTGAACAGCCGACTCCAGCCCGGGTCCAGCGCCCGCGCCGTCGGAAATCAGCACCAGTTGCCCGCCCGCGTCGGGGTCGAGCAGGCCCAGCGCGGTCAGAATCCCCGCCTCGTAGTTGCTGTCGTGTCCCGCTAGGCCGGAGCGCAAGGGCGGGGCTTCCTCCAGGCGCTGCGGCGCGGCCAACACCGCGGTGCTGGCGCCAAACTGCACGGCCCCCACCGGCGCGTCCGCCCCAAACGCGTGAACGAAGGCGTCAATGATCCCGTGGGCATTCGCGCGCTCGGCCAGGAGCATGCTGTCGGACGTATCCACGACAAAGACCGTGGCGGGGCGGGTATCTCGTCCGATAGCAAAGCCGGCCAGGGCCAGAAGCATTGCGGTCAGACCAATCAACCTCAGCAGGGTCGCCAGTCCCAGCCGAATCCGGGAGAGACGCGTGACGCTGAGCGACGTCACCCAGATGGCGACGGGCAGCGCCGCCAGCAGAAGGAGCACCCAGGGACGTTCCAGGACCACGGGTCAGCGAACTCCCCGGACCCGATGGAAAATCCACCATTCGACCAACACCAGGGTCAGCGCCAGAACGGCTACCCACGGCCACAGTTCTATCTGGTCCTGGATTCGCTGGGGTGAGTCGACCGTCGCACTCGACCCCGCCGCAGCCCCGCCTCGCGCCGGTCGAGTCGCCAGTCCCGGAGCAAACTCTATCGACGTCTGGGCCATCAGTTCCTGCCCAACGAACTGGCGAACCGTATAGACCCCGGGGACCGTCACTTCAAGGACCGCCGGCTCCGGCAGCGTGAACTCAGTCAAGTCCCCGCCCGGATCGGTTACGGCGACTCGATCGGCCCGCGGATGCGGGACGAGCCGGGCCGGCCGCCCCGGTTCCAGGTCGGCCCCGTCCGGCAAGGGCGAAAATGGATCGGCCCAACGCACCACGTTGGACCAGAACACCGGAAACCAGGGTGCTTGCGTTACCCCGGGGCCGGCCACGTCGAATCCGATCACGGCGGTGCGGCGACCATAAGCAATCCCGTGCGCGAGCAACGCGCGGTCGCCCACGCTCAGGTCCACCTGCGCCCAGGGAGGTACCGCATAGGTCACGTCCGAGTCGGACACCAGGTCGCCAACGTCGACCGACTTCAGGAGCGGGCTGTCCGCGACCGCCAATGGACGCGTGTCGGCATTGGCCGGCGAATCCAGGCCAAGTGCCGGCATGGCCCGAGGCTGGACGAAAACGGCAGAGGCGGAAGGCAGAAACTCGGGCGTGAACCCCTGGAACACGTAGAAGTCCGCGGACAAGTTCGCCTGGTCGTACGAATCGACAGCTATGGCCTGCGCCGTAACCGCCGGCACGGCCTGCAATGCCCGAATGATTGGCCAGGGTTCGTTGCCGACCACCACCACCGACAGCTCTGACGGCTCGTCCAGCGAGGCAAACGCCAGGTTGTCGGCCGGCAGTCCGTCGTCGGGCGCGCGAACTTCGGCCTGGTAGCCCACCGCCGCGGGCAGGTCGTCGAACACCAGGATCTCGCGTGCCCCGGCGGCCAGCTCGATCGCCCTGCTCGTCGGCGAGCCGCGGCCCGCCGATACCAGCACCTCGGCCACCGCGTCTGTCATCCCGTGGTTTCGAGCCACGACCACGCCCTGCACGGCGCCTGGGTCATCGAGCCGTCGCCGGACCTGGAACGACGCCAGCGCAACGTTCGGCGCCGGCTCGCCGACCACGACCGTCCGGACCCCGGCATACACGGGATCCGAAGCCTCGGCCGGCGGCTGATCCGTGAACAGCGCCACCACGCCGCCCGCCGTCGGGTTGGCCAGCGAGCGCGCCATGTCCAGCGCCGCGTCCAGCCGTCCGTTCGAAGCTTCCGGCTCTACCCCGCCAAGAAATCGGGTCACTGCGGCCCGATCACTGGTCTGTGCGACAAGCGTTCGCGGAACCGCACCGGCGGTTATCAGCGACATGCGCCGGTCGTCGTCGAGCGAGATCACAAACGCGGCGGCCTCATCGCGGGCGCGCTCGATTCGCGGCGTCCCCTCGCCGTCGGCTATGGCCATCGACGCCGAAACATCCATCACGATTGCCACTGGTGGGCCCAATTCAACCGTGGCCAGGCGCTCCGGCCGCGCCAACGCCAGCGCAAACACGACCACAGCCAGCAACTGGAGCAGAAGCACGGAGTGCCGGCGCAGCCAGGCCAGCCAGGTGTCGTCGGCTCGCGCCCGCAGCGTGCGCCGCCAGACCAACAGCGAAGCCACCACGATGCGCTGTCGGCGTGGACGCAGCAGGAAAAACGCCAGCACCGCCAGGGTCAGTCCCGCCCACGCCAGGGCGAGCGGCGCCGCCCAGGTCACGCCAGGGTTCCGTGCTCGCGCAGGCGTCGCAGCACGACGTCCTCCACCGGCCAGTTCGACCGGATCGGCACATAGCGCACGTGCCGGCGATGACAGAACCGCTGCAAGTCGCTGGTCCAGTCGCCGATTGCCTGGCGGTAGCTGCGCAGCAGATCCACGTCGCCGAGCACTTCCAGCGCGTCGCCGCCTTCCGCGTCGACGAGTTCCACCTCATCGGCGAAAACCGGATTGACGAATTCGTCGTCAAGCACGTGGATCACCGTCACTTCGTGACCACGCTGGGCAAGCGACCCGATGGCCCGCGGAGCGTCGGGAGCCAGGAGATCGGAAGCCAGCACCGCAACTCCGTGCGGGAGAGCCCGGGCGTTGTAGGCGGTCACGGCGCGCGAGAGCCCGGTTTCACCCGACGGTCGTTGGCGCTCCAGGAACTCGAACAAGCGGGCGACGTAGGCCTCCCCTTGCCGGGGCGCGAACGTCTCGCCCAGGTCGTTACCCAACGCGGCCCCCGCCACAACGTCGCGGCTGGCCAGCGCCGTCCACCCCAGCGCCGCCAACACAGCCTGCCCGGCTGCCATTTTCGCCGGCGCGCCGGATGCCATCGAACCGCTGACGTCCAGCAGCAGGTGCACGACCAGCGTCTCTTCCGACTCTCGCACCTTTACGAATAGCTCGTCGGTGCGGGCGTAGATGTTCCAGTCAATCTGACGGTAGTCGTCGCCGGGGCTGTAGGACCGGTGATCGGCGAACTCCAGCGATGAGCCGGTCGCCCGGCTGCGCCGCCCTCCCGTGTGCAGGTGCCCGTGCGGACGCTGCGAAACCAGCGAGAGATTGGCCAGCTTGGCGCGCAGCGCGGCGTCTGGCGCAAACGCCGGCAACGCGGCGCCGGCGCTGCGCTCAGTCACCTGCTCGGCGGGTTGACATCAGGATCGCGTCCAGGATTTGGTCGGTCCGGACGGCGTCGGCCTCGGCCTCGAAGTTCAGCAGCAGCCGGTGGCGCATTGCCGGCCGGGCCGCGGCGCGAATATCGTCGAATCCCACGTTGTAGCGCCCATCCAGCATCGCGTAGACCTTGGCGGCCAGCACCATGGCCTGGGCCGCCCGTGGCGAACAGCCGTAGCGCACATACTGGCGAGTCAGCTCGTGTGCGGTCGGGTCCTCCGGATGGGTGGACTTCACCAGGTCCACGACGTAGCTCCCAACGTGCGGAGCTATCGCCACCCGCCGCGCAAACGCGCCCATCGCCAGCAAGTCGTCGCCGGTCGCCACTCGAGCAACCTCCGGCTGGGCCGCCCCCGTGGTCCGATCCAGGATCTCGGTCAGCTCGCCCGCCGTGGGATAGTCCACGACCAGCTTGAACATGAACCGGTCCACCTGGGCCTCGGGCAGCGGATAGGTGCCTTCCATTTCGATCGGGTTCTGCGTCGCCATCACAAAGAACGGCGGGTCCAGCAGGTAAACCTCGCGCGCCACGCTGACCTGGCGCTCCTGCATCGCTTCCAGAAGCGCCGCCTGGGTCTTTGGCGTGGCTCGGTTGATTTCGTCGGCCAGCACCAGGTTGGCGAACACCGGCCCCGGCTCGAATCGAAACGTCCGCTGCCCGTCCGCCCCGTCAACCACCACGTTCGTGCCGGTAATGTCGGCCGGCATCAGGTCGGGCGTGAATTGGATGCGGCTGAAACGCAGATCGATCGCTCGCCCGAGCGCGCGCACGAGTTCGGTCTTGCCCAGCCCCGGCACGCCCTCGATCAGCACGTTGCCGCCGGCGATCAGGCAGACCACGGTATCCCGCACGACGTCGCGCTGGCCGACGATCAGCTTGCCAACCTCGTCGATAACGGCGGCGGCCTGGTCCCGAAAGTCCCGGGCCTGCTGTTCGGTGGCCTCAGACCCGTCCATGGCGAGTTTCATGGCGCGGCGAAGTAGCGATCCATCATTGGCAGCATATCCAGCGGGACGTTGCGGGCAACGTCGGGCCGCCCCACGGCATACCCTCGACGTCCGGCAGAGGCCTCGTATCCGGACGATCCGCCGGGACCCAGTTCCAGCACCGGTCGCTCGATCAGCTCGCTGCCGTTCTCGGTCGGTGCGATCTCCACGATCTCCAATTGCCCGTCCACGTTGAGCCGCTGCTCGGGCGCCAGGGTCTCCAGCGTGCCCTCCAGTGCTTGGCCGCTCGCCACGGAGTCGCCGCCGCCTTGCGACCCGACGCTGCCCTCCGCGCTCCCCTCCGTCGCCCCCGCCGCCGCCGCCGCGGCCGCTGCGTCTCCGGGCGAATCCCCTTCCGTTCCAGGAAGCCCGTCCGCGGCCGCCGCCTCGGCTTCAGCCAGTTGTCGCGCAAGCTGATCGAGTTGCGCTTCCAGTCCGCTGTCGGCCTGCACCGTGGACCCAACGGTTTCGATCTCTTGGGCCAGTTGCTCCAGCGCACTGCGGGCGTCAGCCAGCTGGCCGCCTTCCAGCGCGTCGGCCGCCGCCCGCAACTGGTCGGCCAGCCCCTCGTCCAAGCCTTCAGCCCGTTCCGCCGCTTCCCTTAGTCCGTCCGCCAGCTCATCCATGCGCGTGCTGTTCATGCCCGAAATCTGCTCACCCAGTTCGCGCGCTTCGCCCGCGGCGGCCTGGAAGTCGCCGCTGTCGAGAGCACGGCCGAGGCGACGCCCCTCGGCTGTTCGTCGCAACGCCTCACCTGCCGCCTCGGCGGCCAGCGCCGCGGGCGCGGCCTCCGGATCGCGCTGGCGCTCCAGTTCGGCCATCGCGGCTCGAATCTGGTCGATCTGTGCCAGCACCGCCGGATCCGCCAGCGCGGGTGTCGCGCCATCCGCTTCGGCGCCCAGGCTCTCTGCCAGCGCCGAGGTCGTCGCGCCCCCGCCCACTCGCGGCAGCACGTCGGTCGTCGCGGCCAGCACAGCGGCCGCCAGGACTACCGCGGCAAGCGCCAGGACTCCCAGGTCGCCGCGCGGCGCCCGATACGGAAAGGCACTGGCCGCATCGACGCCCGCCAGGGCTTGCAGCGCGTCGCGCCGCTGCAGCTCCCGCACCTGCGAATCTGCTCGCGAGCCGGCCACCGCCGTGGACAAACGCTCGAACATCGCCATCCGCCGGTCATAGGCCAACGCCGCGGCCAGCGGCGGCGGCGCCACCAGCGCCCGCGCGGCCAGCACCACGAGCGGAACCGCGGCCACGCTCGCGGCCAATGCCACCATCACCCGTGGTAAGCCGGCCACGGCCATGGCAATCACCAGGACAAGTGCCAGTCCAACGCCAACGGTTAGGACTCGGGGCGCCTCCTGCAAGGTTCGGTAGCGCTGCCAGCGGCGGGCCAGCGGGAGAAGACGCTGCTCCAACGCATCCGGCCCGTAGGCCGTGCCTCGAAATGCCGGCCACGCTATGCCACGAGCAATCCGCGGCGTTAGCTCAATGCCCATGGCGTCCACGCCGCGGGCCTGCCCGGAATCGCCAGCAATCCTGCAAACCCGTCATCCCGGCGTGACCGACACACCGCCACAACGTCTTCACTGCTCACGCTTCCACGTCTGGGCCGATGTCAGCAGATCACGAGCCACCCGCCGGCCGGCGGCGGTGGACGCCCCGCTCATGGCCGCGATTTCCTCGACCACCTGGGCGCCATCCACGCGCGAGACCTCGGTCTTCGACACACCGTCCATGTCCGACTTCGCCACAACAAAGTGCGAGTCTCCGAACGCCGCCACCGGGGCCAGGTGCGTAATGCACAACACCTGCCGCCATGCGGCCAGCGCCGCCAGCTTCTGTCCAACGATATCGCCAGCCCTCGGGCCAACGCCGACATCGATCTCGTCAAAGACCAGCGTAGGAGTCTCATCAACCCTCGCCAGCACGACTTTGAGCCCCAGCAGGATCCGGGACCGTTCGCCTTCGGACGCCACCTCGGCCAGTGGACGGCGTGGCTGGCCGGCGTTCACGCTCAGCAGGAAGTCCACGTGGTCGATGCCGGACTCATCAAACGCGACCGGTTCCGGTTCGCCCTCGACTGGCAAGCCCTCCGGATCAGCCTGTCGATGCAAACTGACGTCGAATTCGGCCGCAGGCATGTTCAGGTCGGCCAGCTGCTCGGCCACGGCCTCCGCCAGCGCCCCGGCTGCCCGGTGGCGATCCGCCGAAAGCGTTGTGACCGCCGGAATCAGGCGGTCCCGCAGCCGGGCGGCGCGCTCCTGCAGCACCTCGATCTGGGCATCTCCGCGTTCCAGCGCGGCCAGCCGCGCCCGCGCCTCCTCGCCATAGGCAATCACGTCCGCCGCGGCGTCCCCGTACTTGCGAGTGAGCGCGTCGATCTGGCCCAGGCGATCGTCGATCTGCTGCAGCTGCGCCGGATCGGCCTCCACACTCTCCGCGTACGCCTGAAACGTCAGCGCCAGGTCGGTGCCCAACTCCTGCAACTGCGCGGCCTGCTCCGCCAGCGGTCGTGCGCTCGGATCCAGGGCCGCCATGGCATCCGCCGCCTCGCGCGTCGCCCCAAATATGTCGGGCGCCGGCTCCGGCGTTTCGCCCTGCAACCGGGCGGCCGCCTGATTGGCCAGGCCTTGCAACCGTTCCGCGTTGGCCAGCACGATCCGATTGGCTCGTAACTGCTCGTCCTCGCCGGCCGCGAGCTCCACGGCTTCGATCTCTTCGACCTGGAAGGTCAGCAGATCGATCTCCCGCGCGGTCTCCCTGGACTTCTGCCGGAGATCGTCTGCCTTGCGGGTTGTAGCCCGCAGCTCGCGGGCAAGCTCAGCCACCGCGATCCTCTGCGGCATCAGCCCGGCAAACCGGTCCAGGTACTCAAGCTGCTGTGAACGGCGAAAGAGCGACTGATGCTCGCTGGGCCCGTGCAAGTCAACCAGCGTCGGCCCCAGGCTCGCCAGCGCGCGCACCGGGACGGCGCGTCCATTGACTCGCGCCGTCGAACGGCCGGTGCCGCGAACTTCACGGGACAGGATCAGCGACTCATCGGCTTCCACGCCGTATGCATCCAGCACGGTTGCGGCCCCGCGTGGCGTGGTGTCGAACACCGCCTCCACAAACGCGCGCGACGCACCGGTCCTCACGTCGGCGGGATGTGCCCGGCGCCCAAGCACCAGCGCCAGCGCATCGATCAGGATCGACTTCCCGGCGCCCGTCTCGCCGGTCAGGACGTTCATCCCCGCTTCCAGCGCTACGTCAACGGCATCGATCAGCGCAAAGTCGCGAACGCTGACGTGCCTGAGCACGGGTGTTTAGCCGGACCCGTGCACAGGTCGCGGCATCTCCCGCGGAACCCGCCAGCGCATCTTCTCGGCCAGCGTGGCGTAGAAGTAGTCGCTCTCTCGAAACCTTGCAAAGCGCGCCAGGTGTTCCGACGCCTTGCAGACCACCCGGTCCCCCGAGGTCAGCAACTGGTCCGTCTGACCGTCGATCGAGAGTGTCGCTTCGTGCGTGGTGGAAGTCGTCAGTTCCACTCGCTCGTCATGGCCTACCACGATCGAGTTCGCTGGCGTCAGGAATGGAACTAGCGGCGTCATCACCAGGTCCCGCACTTTCGGATGCAGCACCGGTCCGCCGGCCGCCTGCACGTACCCCGTCGTACCCGTCGGGGTAGCCACGATCACGCCGTCCGAGGTGTACGTCGTCAGCACCACGCCGTTGATACGCACTTCGATCTCGACGACGCGCGCCATCCGTCCTCGACCGACCACCACGTCGCCCGCGGCAAGACCCGAAGCCACCACGCCGCTGACATCGTGGTGCGTCCAGTCGATCAGGACGCGTTCTTCGATCCAGTAGCCGCCGTCGAGCACATCGTCCAGGCGTTCATCGAACTCGTCCGGTGAAAATTCGGTCAGGAATCCAAGACGTCCGTAGTTGACGCCCAGGCAGATAGCTCGATGCGGAGCCGCGGCGCGCGCCGCCCGCAAAAGCGTGCCGTCGCCCCCGAACGTCACCACCAGTTCGGCGCCCGCCAGATCGTCGGGCCGCTCGGTAATCTCCCAGGACGACACGCACCACGCGTCCAGGCCTCGACACTTGAGCCGGTTCTGGGTGCGTTGCGCGTGGTCGACGGATGCGGCAATGCGTGGCTGAAACAAAAGAGCAACCCGCATCAACCACCCACGTCATCGCCGTCCCGTTCATCATAGTCGCTGCCCGCACCCCACTGATTCGGCCACGGCCCCCGAGCAGCGACCCTTGCATAACCCCGCCTCGACCTCGAAACCGGGGCCGCTCTTTCTCCCTCTCCCTCTGGAGACCTTTGCAAAACTCCGGCGGGCGGCGCATGGTGACGACCAGCAGGTTGAC
>JAPPFO010000136.1:0-2855 GCA_028875175.1 Chloroflexota bacterium
AATTGTTTAATTGGGTAGCGTCGGCTTGTTCAAATAAATAGTTAATCGCGCGGCTTTACCCCTTTATTGCCCCCAACACATCCTGTGGGGTGTCCAGCGGGACACCCCCGCCAATAGCCGCCACGGCGTCATCGAGCGTGACGTCCAGGCCCTCGATGCTATTCGACCCCTGAATGGCCCTCGCGGACGACACGCGTCGCAGCAGGCCAGTCCAGCGACGGTCCTCGGAAACTTGACCGCGCAGGGCACGGCGTAGCTCGTCTACCCTCGCGCAGACAGCATGTTCGTGCTCATCAAGCGGTGGCGTGCTGAAAAGCATGTCGATTTATTCTAATCACCGCGACTCACAGGCCTATTCTATACAACGTGCATATATGTTGAATACGACTCCACAGCGTATTGGACTCTGCTGGAGATCATGTTGTAGATATTAATTCGACGTTTTGCCGCAGATCGACGCCCCCATGCGATGCCGCTCACGAAGCTGGACGGCCCGGTCCAAGAGCCCTGAGCATTACCATGGTGATGAGCAGCCCTAGCCAGCCTGTCCGGGAGCAAACCAACGCCGCGCGATCCGATAGCCGCCAGGCACCCATGACTCCCCGTCGCATTGGCATCCTGACCGCCGGCGGCGATAGTCCCGGTTTGAATGCCGCCATCCGCGCGGTGGGCAAGTCGGCTATCGGGCGCTATGGCATGCGCGTGGTGGGGATTCGCGACGGGTTTCGCGGCCTGGTGGAGAACCGGGTGGAGGAGCTGGACTCGGAGGCGCTGGCCGGGATTCTGACCCGTGGCGGCACGATCCTGGGCACCAGCCGCGACAAGCCGCACAAGCTGCGGGTGGGCGACCAGACCATCGACATGACCGCCCGCGTCTGTGAGAACTACGCCAACCTGCACCTGGACGCGCTGGTATGCCTGGGCGGCGGCGGCACGCACTCCAGCGCCCAGCGGCTGCTGGACGCCGGACTCAACCTCATCACGCTGCCAAAGACCATCGACAACGACATCGCGCACACCGACACCAGCATTGGCTTTGACACGGCGCTGTCGATCGCGACGGAGGCCATCGACCGGTTGCACAGCACGGCCCACAGCCACCACCGCATCATCGTGGTGCAGATCATGGGGCACAACGCGGGCTGGCTGACGCTGGGCGCGGGGCTGGCCAGCGGCGCGGACGTGGTGTTGATCCCCGAGCTGCCGTACGACGTGGAGTACGTGGCCGACTCGATCAGGCAGCGGAGCGTGGGCGGCCACGGGTTCAGCATTGTGGCCGTGGCGGAACGCGCGAAGCCACAGAGTCCCGCGGATCTGGGTCTGACGGACGAGGCCTCAACCGGTAGTCTGGCGTTCGAGTTTGCCGGTCCCACCCTGGCGCTCACACACCGCCTGGAGTCGCTGACGCGATTGGAAGCTCGACTGACAATCCTGGGCCACGTGCAGCGCGGCGGGACGCCGACGGCCACCGATCGCACGCTGGCAACCCGGCTGGGAACAGCCGGCGCGGAGGCGGTAGCCGACGGGGCCAGGGGCGTGATGGTGGCGGCCCGCGGTGAGCGTACGGCGCTGGTGGACGTGGCGGCCGTGGCCGGCGAGCGCAAGACGGTGCCGCTGGACCACCCGTGGATCCTGGCCGCGCGCGACACCGGCCTGTGCCTGGGAGCGCCGCTGGACTAGGACCGGGGGAACGGCGCTGCCCGCCCCTACCTGACGATCTGCCGGCGCGGGACGCCGGCGCGAATCCCAAAAGGCGTCCGCTCAGGTCGAGTCGCCCAGTGAGGGCCGGGGTAGTCTCAATTGAAGCAGATGTCCACCTGTTCCGCCGAAGGAGATTGCAGATGCTGCGCCGAGCCTGGGTTTCACTGATCATCGCCGTTCTGGCGCTGACGATGGTCGTCGCCACCGCCAGCGCGTCATCGGATGAAGCCGCCACAGCCGCGACGTTGCGCACCCTCACCGTGAGCGGCAACGGCGCGGCCTCCGCCGTCCCGGACATCGCGGACCTCGAACTCGGCGTTCAGACGATCAACGAAGACCCGAGCTTCGCCATCGAGGAGAACACGAGCGCGATGGCCAGCGTGATTGAGACGCTGATTGATCTCGACATCGACGAGGACGATATCCAGACGCGCAGCTTCAATATGTGGGTGGAGCAGGTCTACGGCCCGGATGGGCCAACCGGCGAATTCCTGTACCACGTGATCAACCAGATTGTGGTGCGGGTGCGGGACCTGGACACGACCGGCGACGTGCTGGGCGCGGCGCTGGCGGCCGGCGCCAATAACGTCAGCGGCATCACCTTCGGCGTCGAAGACACGCAGGCATTGGAAGAAACGGCGCGCGACGCGGCCGTGGACAACGCCGTTGCCAAGGCCGAGCAGCTGGCGGAGCGCCTCGGGGTCAAGGTTGGCAGCCCGCGGCACGTCACCGAAATCTCGGGAGGCTTCCCGCCGGAGCCGCGCCTCGAGCGAGCGATGGCGTTCGACTCGGGCGGCGCGAGCGTGCCGGTTTCCCCCGGCGACTTTACGGTCCGCGTTTCGGTGAGCATCGTGTTCGACATCGAGCTGTAGGCCCGGCGAGGCGGCAACCGCGTCGCGCTGCAGGGGCGCTCGGTATCGTTATCTAGGCGGCGCCGTTCCATGGCCCCGTAGCTCAGTGGATAGAGCGGTGGTTTCCTAAACCATGCGCCCCGGTTCGAGTCCGGGCGGGGCTACCGCGCCGCGCTGGTCTGGACGCTACGAGTTTCGGCGTGTCGCCGAGCACCGTTGTCAATCTCCGGCATCATGCAGGCGTGCACCCGCGCGTTTCAGGTTGAGGAGCTGAGCATGACCGTGAAGACCGTTGGCATCCTG
>JAPPFO010000136.1:2865-11569 GCA_028875175.1 Chloroflexota bacterium
TCCTGAGTCCGGGCGAGATGGGCGCCGGCGTTGGTGGAGCCTTGCTGGCCAGCGGTCTTGCGGTCCTTACCTGCCTCGCCGGACGCAGCCCCGCTTCGCACGAGCGGGCCCGGGCCGCTGGAATCGAGAACGTCCCAGACCTGGGCACGCTGGTCGAGCGCTGCGACCTGATCCTGTCGATCCTGGTGCCGGCACGCGCGCGTGGCGTGGCCGCCGCGGTGGGCGAGGCGGCGCGGGCGGCGGGCGCTTCGACCGTTCTGGCCGACTGCAACGCCATCGCGCCGCAAACCGTCCAGGCCATGGAGACCGACCTGGAGGGCAGCGGCGTGACCCTGGTGGACGGCGGCATCGTGGGCGGGCCGCCGCGCAACGGCCAGGGGCCTCGCGTTTACGCCTCAGGCACATTTGCCCACGTGCTGGGCCAGCTCGACGGACGAGGCATCGACGTGGTGGACGTTGGCCCGGAGATCGGCAAGGCCTCGGCCGTGAAGATGTGCTACGCGGCGATGACCAAGGGAACCACCGCCCTGCGCACGGCGCTGCTGGTCGCCGCGCGACGGCTGGACGTCTACGACGAGCTGATCGCCGAGATGGAGCACAGCCAGGCCGCCGCCCTTGGCGCCGCAGCACAGGGCATGCGGCGACTGCCAAACGTGGCCTATCGCTGGATCGGCGAGATGGAAGAGATCGCCAGCACGTTCGCGCACGTGGGCGTGACGCCCGATTTCCACTCCGGCGCGGCGCAGGTGTTTCGCGAAGTAGACGCCGCCTTTGAACGCGATGCCGATCTATCCAAACTGGCCGACGCGATAGACCGACTTGCGGAGCACGCCGGGTAATTCAGATCCAGCACACAAGGGTCTCATTGCTCTGTGGAGCAGTCTCGCCCTTCACGTCTACAGTTCCCCTTTTTGCGCAAGGACGGGACTGACAGCCTGCCGCAGTTGGCCAAGTTGCTCGACTTTGCGGACGGCCGTCGTTTCCTGTGCAGCGGCAAGCAAGATGTGGCAATGTGTGCGCTGAGAGTTGGTAAAGGTGCGTAGGCCATAAGCCAAAACGCGGGTTTCTCCGACAGTGATCGGGAACAGTTGTGTTCCCTGGTCGCGAGAGATGCACTCCTACACGGCGGTTTTGAACTCGCCTCCGGGCAGGAGAGTTCCTTCTACTTCGACTCCAAGCCCGTAACCCTTAGTCCAACGGGCGCGCGCCTAGTAGGCCAAGCATTCATCGATGCGATCAATAGGCACGCGCCGAACGCCGATGGGGTTGGCGGTCTCACCCTCGGTGCCGACCCAATAATCTCCTCCATCGTTCTGCTCAGCGAGGCAACTCCGCAGCCGTTGAAGGGTTTGATCGTGCGCAAGGAGCAGAAATCCCACGGCACCGAGCGCCTGATTGAAGGGCCGACGACCGGCATCCACGAAGTCGTTGTCGTCGACGACGTGGTGACCTCGGGAGGCTCAGCGAAGCAGGCCGTCGAGAGGCTTCGTGAATCCGGCCTGCGCGTGGTTCTTGCGATTGCCCTGATTGACCGTCTGGCCGGATTTGAACAGACCATGCGAGAGATTGATGTTCCAACTCGCGCTATCCTTACGGTTGATGACTTCGGTGAACGGTCAGCCGAGCGAAGGGCGGCTGCAGCGCCTGTTGTCGCAGCAACCTAGCCACAAGACGCTTGTTGAGACCGCGCACGAGAGCCTTCGATTGCTCAACACGGCAAAGCACCCGTCGGCGTTTCTTGTAATCCACTCAATGGCTATTTCCTTGGCGGGATGGCTGGAAAGAAACGAGCCGGTTCCTTACGAGTGGGTTGCGATGGTGACCCGCGAAGTTCTGCCGGCGACGAGGCGTGTCCTCGCAACAGCGAACTCCGAGCACGCCGATGCCGACCGAGTGGCAGCAATGGATGCCGCGGCGTGGGGTTGCGGGCGTGCCCTGACCTGGGAACCCGGGTAGATTCCTATGGCCAATCCTCGCTATCGAGGCCTTGACGACTTGCCCGCTAGACATGCGGCTATGCTCGGCGTGCCGCCGGCCAGGGGGACGTGCCGAGGGATGCGTCTGAAGCACAGCCTCACGCTGCTCCTGCGAGTCCTGGCGCTTGCCCTGGTAGTTGGAATCGTGCCGCTCGTGGCCGCTTGCGGGGAATCGCAGGGCGGCTCTGGCGTGACGGATCCCGAGGTTAGCGGCGCCCGGCTGGCTGCCTTCGCTCGACCCACGCCGGACGCCGCCGCGGGTCAGCCCGTGCCGGAGGTGCGCGGCACGGACTTCGACGGGACAGCCGTGTCGATCACCAATGATGGGCGGACCAAGGCCCTCGTCTTCCTGGCGCACTGGTGACCGCACTGCCAGGCCGAGGTACCTGTGGTACAGGCCTTGGTGGACGCCGGGGGCGTTCCAGAACACGTGGATATTTACGCGATCGCCACAGCTATTGACTCAGGGCGGGCCAATTACCCGCCGGAGGCCTGGCTGGAACGCGAGGGGTGGAGTTCGCCCGTCGTCGTGGACACCAAAGACGCGATCGCCAACGCTTACGGACTCGGGGGCTTTCCGTTCTGGGTGTTCGTGAACTCCGACGGCACCACGGCGCTGCGCGTCGGCGGGCGGATTTCCGCCGACGAGTTGACCTTGGTTCTCCAGCACCTGCAGTAGTCCGCGCTGGTCGGCGAGCGTACATCCCGCTTCTATACTTCCGTGCCGACGGCATCGTTGGTCTGGAGCCGTCACGAGCGAAAGGCGGCGACGGGCGTGGTACTGCGAGTCGTAGCGGGCTACCAGATTCTGATGGCGTCGGCGGTGGGTATCCACTTCATCATCACCAAGCTCTACCACCCGGGCGGCGATGAGCCGTTCACGGCGTGGCAGGTCATGAATTGGTTCATGGTGGTCAGCGTGGTGATCGCGCTGGGGCTGAGCTTCCGGCGCAAGCGCGCCCTGGAGGACGATCCCCACTGGCGCGACTATCTGGAAACGAACCTCACGTTCTACGGGGCTATCTGGCTGGCGCTCTGGTTCTTCTGGAACTGGTTGGGCGTCTTCAGCGGCCAGGACAGCGGCACGTTCTGGGGCTTCATCAACCCGCTGTTCGTCATCGTGGTCGGTTCCCTGGGCTGCCGCATGTGGAGCCGCCTGGCGGCGTTGAACCGTTCATCCTGAACCCGCCGGCGGCGACACCCCGGCCGGCATTTGAGCTCTTGAGCCCGCCTCGGTTGCCACCTCGAACATCGCGTGCGGCAGGGGCGCCCTGCGCTGGGTTTGCTGCGGCATTCAAGCGCTGCCCGCGGCCCTCACCGATCCGCCACGATGGGCAGGAGAGCAATGCCGAGAGCGGCAACCCCTATCGTGACGAGACAGACTATTCGGGCTGCATCCCATACGACCTCGCGCCGGAATCGCGGCCGGTCGCCGGACAACCCGCCCCAAGCGGCCGCAACCGCAACGACCCAGAGCGCCACAACCAGGGCAACCCCGGCGATTAGCCATAGGCGCTGAGGGGCTCGTTCGAGCATCTCACGAAGGAGGGGAATGCCGCGGACGCGCGCGCCAGTGTGCATTGCCAACCAGTTAGCGTAGCGAGACGGGACGCCATTGATCGTCAGCTTGCCGTCGGGCTTGGAGTCTCCGCCGGTCAGGCCGAGGAAGACGTGGGGCGTCGGTCCGCCAAGAATGCCAATATCCAGGCTGTAGCGCTGTCCCTTGCTGTGAGGAACCGGCTCGAAAGAGAAGTTGATGGCTTCCGGTGCGCCCCGGTTGCCCGCCACCTCAGTCCGGCTCTCACGGATGGGCTTGTCCTCACCCTCCCGCCTCAGACGCGCAAACACCTGAGCGACAGCGCCTCCTTCGGCAAAGGCCCAGGTTCCAATTCGCATCATGTTGTCCTGGTTGGCCTGGAAGGTATGCGTCACCAATGCGACCGGACCAGAGTAGAAGTCTGGATGGACGAGTTCCTCGTCGTCCCACTCGTGATGGCCCAGCAGCGCAGGCGCACTGGCCGCCAGCAGCGCCAGGCTGACGCCGACCGCAGCCCGGCGGCCGGCGGGTCCCACGCTTAGCAGGCGGCCCGTGTGAATCGATCGGGTCCGATTCAGCAGGGTCTCGGTAAGAATCACAACCAGGAGAGCGCTCGCCAGCAACTCCGAGCCTTCTTCGATAAACCGAATCCAGACCCGCGTCGGCCAGTCGTAGAACGGGTCGAGACCGTCAATGATCAATACGCCGAGCAGCAGCCCGACCGACAGCACCGTCAGGAATGCGCGCACGGGATGAGGACGTTGCGACGTGTAGAGCGCCCAGCCCGCGGCCGCCGCCAGGGGCGCGGCAAGCGGCGCAATCACCGCCAGCCAGCGTGCGTCTTTCGGCAGCCACCCGGGAGCAAACGACGTCAGGTACTCCACCGCCTGCACTGCGGCGTCGGTGTCTTTGAGTCCGGCGAGCTCTTCAAAGGCCACAAGCGCGGCAAACACCCCCACGCAGGCCCAGCCGGTCGTCCAGCGCCACCGTGGCCGCTGCGTGGGGACGGAACGACTGAGCTGCGCTAAACCGAGGGCCGCAACGGCCAACCACAGGACGCCCGAGTACAGATTGGCCGCCGTTCCTTCCGTGTCGAAGTTGAATGGCGCGAGCCATCCGCCTGGCACGCTCCCATCCCAGCTGGCCGCTACGACCGCCATCGGCACCGTCAGGAGCAGGTGTGCCGCCAGGAATGCCGCATACGTCCGAGCCCGGGCCTGTGGGCGCTGTTCCCAGGACTTGAGGATGCGCCCGACTGCATCCCGCAATCTCACGATGCCGAGGAGCCTGCCGGGCGCTCGTTGGCCGCTCACGCCTCGACACCCCGCCTTCGTCCAGAGCCGTGGCCAGTCATGCGTCCGGAGGTGAAGTGCGCCGCTGCCGAGTCCCTTGACAGTCAATAGCACGAACGCGCCGCCGGCCCGTCACGCGATCTCCGCGCGCACGTTCGCGAATTTGCGAGTGTTCCGGCCAATCACGTGAGGGGCGGGTTGCTGCTGCGCCAATCGTCAAGAGCTTAGGCTGCGACCTCAAGCAGCCGGGGACAATTGCCCGCGGACGCACTGCCGGGTACCGTTCCCCCTGTAGCCGTGCGCGAGGGCTGGCCGATGGTGCGCTGGGGAATCGTGGGCTTGGGAGACATTGCGGCCAGGGCCGTGGCGCCCGCCATCCAGGCCCACGAGGGCAGCGACCTCGTCGCAATCTGCCGCCGTAACCCGGAGTTGCTGGACCAGTACGCCCGGCAGTTCGAAGTCTCCAACGCCTACACCAGTTACGACGACATGCTGGAGGCGGGCGGGCTGGACGCCGTGTATGTGGCGACGCCGGTGAACTTGCACGGGCCACAGACGCTGGCGGCGCTCGAGCGCGGGCTGCACGTGCTGGTCGAAAAGCCCATGGCCATGGACGCGGCCGAGGCTGAACGAATGGTCGAGACGGCGGATGCCGCCGGGCTCAGGCTGGGCATTGCCTTCTACCACCGCTTCTACCCGATTAACGTGCGGGTGCGAGAGGTCGTGGAGTCCGGCGAATTGGGCGAGTTGATCGCCCTTCACGCCAATACCTCGGGGCCGTTCACGATGACACCCGACGACCCAAAGTACTGGCGCGTGGACCATGCCCAGAGCGGCGGCGGTCCGCTGATGGATCTGGGCAGCCACCGGTTGGACATTTTCTACAGCCTGGCCGGAAAGGCCGCCCGCGTGGCCGCCTTCAGCGATCAGCGCGTGATCCCCGGTGACGTGGAAGACACGACCTCGGTGATTGTCCAGTACGAGTCCGGCGTCCAGGCCACCATTTCGGCGCTCTGGTCGATCAACCCGGCGCGGGGCGACTACGAGGTCTGGTGCACGGACGGCCACATCAACGTGCCCTTTGCGCGCGGCGAGGAATTCACCATCGAGCGCCCCGACCGCTCGGAGACGTTCACGCTCCCCGAGCACGAACTGCACGACCTGCCGCTGATCGCCGACTTTGTGCAGGGCGTCAACGGCGGCACGCCGGTCCTAACCGGCGAAGGCGGCCTGGAAGTCCAGCGAGTCATTGATGCGGCGTACACCTCGGCCGCGGAAAGCCGGGTCGTCGCGCTCTAGCCCAAGCCCAGGAAGGTCGGCGCGGAGGATTTCTCAGTTCTTTGGCGCGCGGGCGAAGGCGTAGAAGCCGGAGGCGAGGTCTTCGGCGGCGGGGCGGTCGGCCACGTAGCGGTCCAGGAATTTCACGGGCGTGGTGAGCCAGGCGGCCACGAACTCGGCGGCGCGTTCGCGCAAGCGGTGGCGGGAAAACCCGCTGAGCATGCCCTTCACATAGCCGCGCAGCACCCAGCTCAAGGCTGAACTGGGCCCCACGCACACGCCAACCTCCACATCAGTGAAGTCGCGCAGCAGCTCGGCCACGCCGCTGCTGGTGTAGCGCTGGTAGTCGTGCGGCGAGGCGTGATAGCCCTGCATGAATGGCACTTCGATGTAGACCATGGCGCCCGGTGCACAGACCCGCGCGACCTCGGCAATGGCCTTGCCCGGGCGGCGCACGTGTTCCAGCACCGCCGTGGACAGAGCCCCGCCGAATGCGTTGGAGGCGAAGGGTAAGCGCGCTGCATCGGCCAGCACGTGCACGCCCGGATGCCGTTCGACATCGATGTTGACGATGGCCTGGCGCACGAACCCGTCCAGCGTGCCGGGCGGGAACTGCCGGCCGCCGCCGCCGACATTCAGCACGCGGGCGCCGTCTTGACGGGCGGGAGCGGAGAGGGCGCTGCTGAAGCGCTGGAGATTGCGGTGGGACGCGTGGTTATACGTAGGACTGGGCACGCGGTAGGCGCGTCGAGCAAGACCCATCAGCCGGGCGCGCATTCGACCGGTCATGCGGCGCGTTCCCGCTGGTCGAGCTCAGCAATCGCCGGGATCAGGTCGCCCAGGTCATCAATAGCGGCCGCGGCCGACTCGTCGCCCGGTCGCAGGTCGGCCGAACGCAACCAGATGGCCCGAATCCCCAGGCGCTGAGCGGCGCGCACATCGATTTCCCAGTCGTCACCGACCATCACCAGCGACTGAGCCGGCAGTCGCAGGCGCTGCGCCGCCGCCCGGTAGGGCGCGGGATGCGGCTTGAGCCAGCCGAGTTCCGTGCTGAACACCACCGCGTCCAGGTGTGGGGCCAGCCCCAGCGTCCGCAGGCGCTCAAGCAGCAGGTCTTCCCCGTAGAGCACGTTGGCGATAGCGGCAAGGCGGAGACCGGCTTCGCGCAGCAGTTGCAGCACGCGGACGGCCTGCGGCCGCGGCTGCATGGCCTCGTACCACGGCTCGAAATAGGCCGGCAGCAGTACCTCAACGGCCTCGTCGGACGGCTCCCAGTCCATGGCATCGAGCACCTGGGCCAGGATGCGGTGCGCGTTGGGCAGGGCGCACTCGTGCTGGTACGCCTCCACCAGCGACTCTTGCAGCGCCTCGCCAAACGACTCGGCCAACTGCTCGTCGGTGAGTGTCGTTTTCAGGAATGGTCGGACTAGCGGCGCAATAGCAGCAGCGCCGCGCCGGTTGCTTGGCGACCCGACCAACGGCTCCTGGGTGAGGAGCGTGTCGCCGATGTCAAAGATCACACCACGAATTGGCATCGTGGCCGAGTGTACGCGCGGCGCGACTTCGCGTTCGCCGGGCGTCAGGTCCGCGCTGGTGAGATACTTCCCCCAAGGGATTCCATGGTCAGCGCCGTCGGGCGGTGTTGTCCGCAGATAGACGGAGGCGGCGTGAGGGACCCGACCGAAGGCGACCGCGAGCCGCCACCCAGATCGCCCGACGAACCACCAGCAGGGCGCGACTGGCCCGAACCAGCGGATTCCGATGAGCGGCCGCCGGCGACCGGAGGGTTGGGAGGCTTCGCCTCAGACTCCGGATTGGTCTACCGGCGAGTCGGCGCGTACGTCATTGACTCGCTGCTCGTCGCGCTCACAACCACGGTCGTGGGCGTAGCCTCGGGCGTCATCAGCATGGACTTCGAAGCGCCGGCGATTGATCCATCGCTGGCGCTCTGGATGCTGATCTTCGAGGTGCTCTATCGCTGGTCCATGCAGTCGGCGTTTGGCGCGACGCTGGGCAAGCTGGCGCTGGGTCTGCGTCTCGTCGCGGCTGACGGCAGCCCGGCGGGCCCGCTGCAAATCCTGGTTCGCGAGATCGCCCTGGGCGTGATGCTTGGGGTCGCCCAGGCCACCGGCTGGGCCATCCTGCCCGCCCTCGTGCAGGTGCTGCTGGTGTATGTCGTCATCCATAGGCCGGACCGTCGCAGCCTGCACGACCTGACGGTGCAGACGCGCGTGATCCGGGTAAAGCCGAGCGACTCCGACACGCCGATGCGGCCGGTGTAGCGAATGGACGCGTAGGTCTAGACGCCGGCGTCCTTCAGGCCGATGCCGGTCGCCGCGATCAGCACCCGGTCATTGGATCCGATGACACCGGACGTGCGAAGTTGCGACGCGGCGGCAAAGCCGACGGCTGAGGTGTACTCCAGGTCCAGGCCCTCAAGTCGGGATAGTTCGGCGCGCGTGCGGCGAGCCGTACCATCGTCGATCTGAACGGCGCTGCCGCCCGAGGCCCTAATGGCCGCCAGCACCTCGACGCCGCGGGCCGGCCGGCCCCCCGCCCCCCCCCCCCCCACCGGGGGGTGGGGGGGGGGGGCCAACCCCGCCACGGCACCCGCGGCGGCC
>JAPPFO010000136.1:11579-15335 GCA_028875175.1 Chloroflexota bacterium
CCGCCCGCGCCCATATGGCCCCCAACCACCGCGCCGCCGGGGGCGGGCGGCCCCACGGCCACGCCGCCGGCTACCGTGGGTTGAGCCTGAACGGACAACGGCGCCTCGGCTCCCGCGGCGAACGCCGCGGCCAGCGGCGCGCAGGCTGTCGTTTGCGCGGCATGCAGACGGGGCAGGGATACCCGGTGGCCCGATGCCGCCAGTTCGCCATAGGCCTTGAACGCCCCGAGCAAGAGCCCGCCATTGCCAACGGGCAGCACGATGTGCAGCGGCGGGTCGTCAGCAAGCGCGGCCGCAATCTCCAGGCCGAAGGTCTTGGTCCCCTCCACGAAGGCCGGGTGTCGGGCGTGCGAGGCATAGGCCACGCCGGGAGCATGGGCTGCATGTTCGGCCGCCGTCGCCACGTCCTCGCGCGTGCCCGCGACCGCCACGACCTGGGCGCCATAGCCCGCAATCTGGTCGCGCTTGGCGGCGGGCGCTGACTCGGGCACGAAGATCCGGGCGCGCAGGCCTGCGCGGGCCGCGTAGGCCGCCATGGCCGCGCCGGCATTGCCCGAGGAGTCCTCGACGATAGCGTCCACACCTGCCCAGGCCAGCACCGCGATCACCGCGGCCGCCCCGCGGTCCTTGAACGATCCGGTCGGCGACACGTATTCAAGCTTGGCCAGGACGCGCGGTAGCCCGTGCGCCGACCCCCAGCGTTGAAGGGGAACGATCGGCGTGTCGCCTTCGCCCAGGCTGATCTCCGGGATGCCCGCCGGAAGCCCAAGGGCGGGGCGATGCCGCCAGATGCCGACGCGGGCCGCGTCTCGTAGTGATGTCCAGCCGTTAACGGCGTCAGGCAACGAGGTTGGCTGCAGCGGCTCCGGCGCGCTCATCTAGGCAACTCCCAGCCGTTCGAGATCGGCGTCTGACAGCCCAAAAAAGTGGGCGAATTCATGAATGACCGTGGCGCGAATCTCGTCCTTTAGCTCGTCCACGTCGTGAAAAGCCGCCAACAGCGGTCCGCGGTAGATCGTAATGCGGTCGGGCAGCACCATGTTGTAGCCGGAGGTTCGCTCGGTCAGCGGCACGCCGGTGTACAGACCGAACAAGGTGTAGCCCTCCGGCACTTCAGCGGCTGCCAGGTCGGCGGCCGACGGCCACTGCTCAATCAGCACGTCCACATTGGCCAGGCGCTGACGCAGCGCTTCGGGAATCGAGGCGATGGCCTCCATCACGACGCCCTCGAAGGCAGCCGGGGATAGTTTCGCCACGCTCAGGTCTCGCTCAGAGGACTGGAGAAGTCCCTGTGATAGCATCCCGCGCCCTCGAATCGGGAGCCACGCGCCAGCATGGATGACGTGCGCGAGCAGGCGCTCGCGAACGGGCTGGCGGTGCTGACCCGCGAGGTACACACCGCCCCCATCGCCACTTTTTTCATTTGGTACCGGGTCGGTGCGCGGGACGAAGCCCAGGGCATGAGCGGCGCTTCCCACTGGGTTGAGCACATGATGTTCAAGCGTACCCAGCGGCTGGCCCCCGGGGACATTGGCCGCATGGTCGAAGGCGTGGGCGGCACATTCAACGCCTTTACCTACGAAGACGCCACCGCCTACCACGAAACCCTGCCCGCCGAGCATCTGGACCTAGCGCTCGAGATCGAGTCCGACCGCATGCTCAACGCGGTGTTCGACCCGGACGACGTGGAAGCGGAGCGCACGGTCATCATCTCCGAGCGCGAGGGACACGAAGCCTCACCTATGTTCCGCTTGATGGAGGCGGTGGAGTCCACGGCCTTCCAAGTGCATCCCTACGGCCATGGCGTGATCGGCAGCAAGGCCGACCTGCGCTCGATGACGCGGGACGACTTGTTCGGCCATTACCAGCGGCATTACGGACCAGGCAACGCCGTGATTGTGGCGGTTGGGGATTTCGATACGGACGACCTGCTCGGTCGGATCGATGAGCACTTCGGGGGATTCCCGGCGAACAGTTCGCCGCCATCCCTGGCCGAGTGCGAGCCTGCCCAGGACGAGGCCCGACGCGTGGAAGTTCATCACCCCGGTCCCTTCCCGGTGCTGATGCTCTGTCACCACACTCCCGAACGCACGCACGCGGACTGCGCGCCCCTGCTGGTGCTCAACGCGCTGCTCTCCGGTCCGCCCAGCGGACCCTTTGGCGGCGGCGGCACGCTGCGCACGTCGCGGCTCTACCAGCGATTTGTCGCGTCCGGCATGGCCGCCATGGTTGGCGCCGATGTCGGCGTGAACATCGATCCGTCGCTGCACCGGGTGGTGGTGATTCTGCATCCGGGCGGCGAGCCGGAGCCGATCGAGAAGGCCGTTCTGGACGAGATTCAGCGGCTGCACGACGAAGCTCCCAGCCAGGAAGAACTGGACCGCGTCGTCCGGCAGACTTATGCGAAGCGGGCCATCACGCTGGAGAGCGTCACGGCGCAGGCCGTGCAACTGGGCATGCTGGAGATGGCCGCGAGCTGGCGGCTGGCGCAGACGCTGACCGACGACCTGCGGCAGGTCACCCCGGCCGACGTGCAGCGCGTCGCCCGGACCTACCTGCGCGAACCATCGAGAGTTACGGGCTGGTTCCTGCCGGCGGCGGCCAACGGCGCGGCGGCGTGACCGCAGGCGCCCGGCACGCAATCAACGCGGACAGCGTCGCGCGGCACACGCTGGCCAACGGCGCGACGCTGCTGGTCTATCCGAATCCGGCCTCGCCGTCGATCGCGATCGGCGCCTATCACGCGGCTGGCGCCGTGCTGGAAACGCGCGCGCAGGCCGGGCTGGCCAGCCTGACGGCCGACGCGCTGAACCGCGGGACCGCCGATCGCACCTTCCTTGAGTTCAGCGAGGAACTGGACCAGGTGGGGGCCTCGCTGGCGTTCCACGCCGACACCGAATACGCGGCGTTTGGGGGGCGAGCGCTGGCCGAAGACCTGGAACTCTTGCTGACGCTGGCAACCGATGTGCTTTCGCACCCGACCTTTCCCGATGACGAAGTAGGGCGCGTGCGCGAGCAAACGCTGACGGTGCTGGCCCACGCCGAAGACAATCCCGGGTCGCGGGCGGCCCGGCGCTTTCGCGAGTTGCTGTATGGGCCGTCGAATCCAAATGGCTGGCCGGAAGAGGGCTACGCGGAGACCGTTCGCGATGTCCAGGGGGACGACCTGCGGGCCTTTCACGCGCGCGCCTATGCGCCGGCCTCACTGGTGTTGGCGGTGGTTGGCGCGGTGGATCCGCCGGCTGTGCGCGCTTTGGCCGAAGTCACCATCGGCGCTTGGAAGGCGAATCCGGATGCCGCGACCACAACTGACTGGCGGGAAGCGCTGGATGCGGCCGACGCGCCACCGGCCATGTTCGCCGAGCCGCGGCGCGAAGACCTGGCCATCGAAGGCAAAACCCAGACCGAGTTCCTCCTGGGCTGGCTTGGGATCCGGCGAACCGATCCGTCCTACTACGCGACCATCGTTGCCAACTTCATTCTTGGCCAGCTGGGCCTGGGCGGACGCATCGGCTCCAACGTTCGCGACACCCAGGGGCTGGCCTATCACGCTTCCAGCTACGCGGTGCCCGGCCTGACCCGGCAGCCCTGGTCAATCAGGGCGGGGATCAACCCCGCGAATGTGGACCGCGCCATCGAGGCCAGCCTGCACGAGGCGCGCCAGTTGGCCGAAACCCCGCCCGACGCCGAAGAGCTGCGCCTGAGCAAGCAGGCCCTGACCGGCTCGCTGCCGCTACGCCTGGAACGCAATGACGG
>JAPPFO010000152.1 GCA_028875175.1 Chloroflexota bacterium
GACCAGAACGCGAACGTCATGGCGGGAATTGACGAGCAGGTCGGCCTGGCGATTCCGCCGAGTCACCCGTAATGCACGAGCCGCCCGCGGAGCTTGATGGCTTTCGGGTCGTTCCGGGCGGCACGCTGGCGCCGCGCGGATTTGTGGGCGGCGGCGTGGCCGCCGGAATCAAGGCTACGGGTGCGCTTGACCTGGGCGCGATCCTCAGCACCCGCACGCCCTGTCAGTCGGCGGCGACCTTTACGACCAACCGCATATGTGGCGCGTCGGTGACCATCAACAAGGAGCGCCTTGGTACGAAGCCGGCTCGCGGCATCGTGTTCAACAGCGGGAACTCCAACGTGTTTACCGGAGCCCGCGGGCGGGCCGATGGCCTGGCGTTCATCGACGCCTTTGCCGGCCGGTTCGGTGTGCCGGCCGATGAGATTCTGGTGGCGTCTACGGGCGTGATCGGCTTCCACCTGCCGATGCCCAAGATCCTGGCGGGCGTTGAGTCTCTTGAGCTTTCGCCCGACGCCGGCGAGCCGGTCGCGAGGGCCATGATGACCACCGACGTTGCGCCTAAGACGCTGGCCATTGAGGTTCCGGTGTCCGGCGGCACGATTCGGATCGGCGGCGCCGCGAAGGGCGCCGGCATGGTGCATCCGAACATGGCGACGATGTTTGTCTTCATGACGACGGATGCCGAACTGGAGGGCGGCGCGCTGCAGCGGCTGCTGAGCGAGACGGTGGCCGACTCCTTCAACCTGCTCAGCATCGACGGCGACCAATCGACGAGCGACACGGCCCTGCTGCTGGCTAACGGGGCAAGCGAAACCGGCTCGATTCAGGAAGGCACGCCGGACGCGGAAGCGTTTTCGCGCGGATTGCAGGCGGTGTGCCGGTGGTTGGCGCAGGAGATCGTGCGGGGCGGCGAGGGCGTGACGAAGGTCTTTGCCGTGACCGTGCGTGGAGCGTCGGACGACGCCACGGCACGGCAGGCGGCGCGGGCGGTCACGACGTCGTCGCTGGTGAAGACCGCGATTCATGGCGGCGACCCGAATTGGGGCCGGATCGTGATGGCCTTGGGCAATAGCGGCGCCGTGTTCGACCCGGACCTGCTCGATATCTGGATCGGCGATACGCAGGTCGTTCGCGACGGAGCGCCCGCGGTCTACGAGGAGGCCATGGTTGCCGAGCACTTCCGGCAGCCCGACGTGACGATCGAGGTGGCGCTGAACCTGGGCGAGGCCAGCGCAACGGCCTGGGGCGGAGACCTCTCGGCCGAGTACGTGGCGATCAACGCGGAGTACATGACCTGAGCGCAGGCAATCTCGAATCCGACCAAACGGCCACGCCTGATCTGACGGACCGCTACGTGGTCGTGAAGATCGGCGGGACGGCGGACATGGCCGCCGGACGAATCGGCGCCGACGTGCGGGCGCTGGTCAATGCAGGCGTGCGGGTGGTGATTGCGCACGGCGGTGGCGACGAGCTGACCGCCTGGCAAGCGGCCAGGAATCGCAAGACAACCTGGCACAACGGCCTGCGCGTGACGGACGACCAGACGCGGGACGATGCCGTGCTGGTATTCCGGGGGCTAGTGGCGCCGGCCGTCGTGGGCGCGTTGCAGCAGGCCGAGGTTTCGGCGGTGGGCATCAGCGGGCCGGACGGCGGCGTGGTGCGCGTTCGGCAAGCGACGCCGGACCTTGGCTGGGTGGGTCGGGTGCAGATGGTTAACACGAGGATTCTCGATGATCTGACGTCGGGAGGGCACGTGCCGGTGGTTTCGCCGCTGGGGGTTGATGGGGACGGCGCCCTGTACAACGTGAATGGCGACGACATTGCCGCGGCGCTGGCGCGCGCAACGCGGGCGGCGGCCCTGGTGTTTCTGACCGACGTGGACGGAGTCAAGGGCGCCGACGGCGACGTACTCTCGCAGCTGGACCCGGATGGCGCCGAGCGCCTGATCCAGGACGAGGTGATTGCCGGCGGGATGGTTCCGAAAGTTCGCTCGGCGATTGCTTTGCTCGGCGACGTAGGCCGGGTCTGCATTGCCAACGGTTCCCGGCGTCACGCCCTGCGGCGTGCCCTGGACCCGGCCGGTGGCGGTACGCAGGTGATGGCTGAGGCCGCCTCCCTATAATCCGGGTCGGAACGGCGACTGCCGTTCGATCCCTCCCGAGGCTGAACGACGCATGGGCTGGCAAGAGCTAGAAGCGCGCTACTACCACCAGGCGTTTCGCCGATTTCCGGTGACCCTGGTGCGCGGCGAGGGGTCGCGCCTTTGGGATGACGAGGGCAACTCGTACCTGGACTTCACGGCCGGCATTGCGGTGACCACGCTGGGGCATGGGGATTCGGAACTCTGCGAGGCGGTGGCGAACCAGGTTCGGTCGCTGGCGCACGTTTCGAACTTGTTCTACACGACACCGCAGCTTGAGGTGGCGCAGCGCCTGGTTGATAACTCGGAGCTCGACCGTGTGTTCTTCGTGAATAGCGGCGCGGAGGCCAGCGAGACTTGCCTGAAGATTGCCCGCAAATGGGGACGAACGCAGCGGGACGGCGCCTACGAAGTCATCACGGCGGAGCACGGATTTCACGGCCGCACGATCGCGACGACGGCAGCCACTGGAACTCCGGCCTACCAGGAACCATTCGCGCCCATGCCCTCCGGGTTCACGCACGTCCCCCTCAACGATCTCGATGCTGTGGACGACTCGATTTCGTCAATCACCGCTGCCGTGATGGTGGAGTTGGTGCAAGGCGAGAGCGGCGTGCGGATGGCGGACGCGGACTACGTGCAGGGCCTGCGCCGGGTCTGCGATGAGCACGGCGTGCTGCTGATCTTCGACGAGGTGCAGACGGGCATCGGACGCACCGGCCGCCTATTCGGGTACGAGAATTTCGGCGTTACGCCGGACCTGATCGGCCTGGCCAAGGGGCTGGGCGGCGGGCTGCCCATCGGCGCCGTGCTAAGCAGCGAGGCCGTGAGCGTGCTGGCGCCGGGTGAGCACGGGTCCACCTTCGGCGGCAGCCCGGTTGCCTGTGCCGCGGCTCGGGTGGTGCTGGACCGCGTGATGGCCCCCGGATTCCTGGACGAGGTGCAGGCGAAGGGCGAGCACGTGCGAGCACGTCTGCGAGACAGCGCCGAACAGGGCGCGCCGATTAGCGGCGTGCGAGGTTTGGGGCTGATGATCGGCTTCGATCTGGAGTCCGAGGACGCCGCAACCGAGGTGGTGGAGAGGGCTCGGAGTAACGGGCTGCTGCTCATCAAGGCCGGCCCGGAGACAATCCGAATCGTGCCGCCGCTGACAATTAGCGTGGATGAGCTCAACGAAGGGCTGGATGCGCTTGACGCCGCGCGGGGCGCCTAACGAGATCCTTACGCCCCGCCGACTGAGATAGCCCGCGCCTATGTGGGGTGGACGCTTCGATAAACCGCCGGCGGATGTCGCGCGCGCTTTTACGCGCTCGTTTCCCGTCGATCGGCGTATGTATCGCGAGGACATCGTGGCCAGCCGCGCCCACGCCGCGATGCTGGGCCGACAGAAGATTATTCCAACCAGCAGCGCGGAGGCGCTGACAGAAGCGCTCGACAAACTGCTGGCTGAACTTGATCAGATTGGCGGGCCTCCGGCGGACGCCGACGATGAAGATGTGCACAGCTACGTCGAGCGGGTGCTGACTGAGCGCATTGGAGACCACGCCCGACGGTTACACGTCGCGCGGAGCCGTAACGACCAGGTGGCGACGGACTTCCGGCTCTACTGCAAGGGGTTCTGCCTGCGGCTGCTTGACGCGGTGCTTGACCTGTTGGGCGTGCTGGCGCGGCGGGCGAAGGAGGAAGCCGAGACAATCGCGCCAGGATTCACGCACCTGCAGGTCGCGCAGCCAATCACGCTGGGGCACTACTTCCTGGCGCTGTTCGAAATGCACCGGCGTGACGTGGACAACATCCTCTACGCCTTCACGGCGGCCGACGTGTGCCCACTTGGGGCGGGCGCGTTGGCGGGCGTCGCCTTTGATATCGACCGGGAGTCCGTGGCCGAGGAGCTGTGTTTCAGCCAGCTTGCTCGCAACAGCCTTGACGCGGTGTCAGACCGAGACTTTGTGAGCGCGGTGCTGCAGGCCTGCGTGACACTCACGGGTCACCTGTCGCGCTGGGCGGAAGATCTGGTGATCTGGGCGTCGCCGGGGTTCGGCATGGTGAGATTCGACGACGCGTTTGCGACCGGCAGCAGCATGCTGCCCCAGAAACTCAACCCTGATGTGGCGGAGTTGACGCGCGCAAAGGCCGGCGCAGTTGCAGGTGCGGCGGTCGGCTGGCAGGCGACGATTAAGGGCGTGCCGCTCAGCTACGCCCTGGACATGCAGGAGGACAAGCGCGCCGTATTCCGAGTTGAGGACGACGTTCTCGCGGCGCTAGGCGCGCTGACCGGCGCTCTTCGCACTCTGACGGTGGAAAGCGAGCGCATGGCAACTGTGGCAGGCCTTGGACATCCCACTGCCATCGAGATTGCCGACTTCCTGACAGAGCGCGGCGTGCCATTTCGCGATGCGCATGCGGCCGTAGGTCGGTTGGTTCGCCGGGCCGAGGATCGGGGCGTTGAACTGGCCGACCTGAACGAGGCCGACTTTGCCGAGGCCGACAAGAGGCTGTCGGAGGCCGTACGGGATCGGCTGGAACTTCAGGGTGCCGTCGCCCGTCGAACGTCGCTCGGGGGGACCGCGCCGGCCCGAGTGCACCAAGAGGCCAGGAGCGCAACCCGCTGGCTGCGCTGGCAACTCGATCATGTGCAAGACCTAGCTGGTCGCGGCCTGCCGCCGGCCCTCCAACCGGCGCCAACTTCTCCGTGAGTGCGCTGACCGGGAGTCGCGCGGCGCAGCGAAGAGGCGTCTGGTCACGTTCGATGCCGTGGAAAGAGCGATAGTCGAATATGCCTAGCGCAACCGAACTGCCGATTCAACTCTCAATCGTCATCCCGGCCTACAACGAAAAGGATCGCCTGGGCACCACGCTGCTTGCGGTGTCCGAGTGGGCCGCCGACCGTGAGGCGCGGGTTGAAGTCGTCGTCGTGGATGACGGATCGACGGACGGCACGCTTGAGATAGCTCGCACATGGGCAGACGAAGCAGAAGGCAGCGGAGCGGTCGTCTCCGTGGTCCTGACCGAGCCGCACCGCGGCAAAGGCGCGGCCGTTGCGCGCGGCATGCTAGCGGCGCGGGGGGCCGTTCGAATGTTCATGGATGCAGATCTAGCGGTACCGCTCGTCTACGTTGAACGCATCATCGACGAGGTGCGACGCGGTGCCGACGTTGCGATCGGCTCGCGGGAACTTGATCAGTCACAACGATTTGACGAGCCCTGGCACCGCCATGCGCTAGGCCGTGGATTCAACCGTGTGGTGAGTTGGCTCGGCGTCGGCGGTTTCAGCGACACGCAGTGCGGGTTCAAAGGGTTTTCGGCAGATGCCGCCGAGGACATTTTTCGTCGGGCACGGCTCTACCCGCCCGATGGCAAAGTCATTCAGCACGAACAGGTAACCGCCTTCGACGTGGAACTGTTGGCCATAACCCGCCGTCGCGGCTGGCAGGCCATGGAGATTCCCGTTGAGTGGCGGCATGTACCCATGAGCAAGGTTCGCCCGGTGTCCGATGCCATTTCGATGTTGATCGATGTTATGAGAGTACGGTGGTACCTGCTTCGCAGGGCGTACGACTGACGCTGGCTCGACTGCCACGAGCTGCACGGACTGTTGCCTTGCCTACATGTGGTCAGCCCATTCGGCGGATGGGCTCGGATGACTTGACGGTTTCAATTTGAAAGAAAAGCGCATTGTCCTCTTCGACGGTTGGCTGGAGACCCTGGGCGGCGGTGAGCGGCAAGTTCTCAGCGCCGCCAGTGCATTGCGGTCGCTTGGAATGGTCAGCGTGGTTTCGCACCGTCCCATGCGCTGGACCCGGGTGGTTGAGCGAGCCGCCGTCGATCTGGAAGGAGTGAGCTTCCGCACACTCCCGGAACGACCCCAACTCTCAGGGCGCGACCTGGCTGGTGACGCGGATCTCTTCGTCAACGGGACGCATCACAGCCTCGTCAATGGCCTGGACCTGCCATCGATACGGTTTGTCTACTTCCCGGCTCGGAATGGCAATCGTGCGTGGCGCATGGCCGGACAAGCGCTGCGAAGACTGGGCCGGGATCTGGGCGCGGCGCACGAGCGATCAGGCTGGTTCGGGACCGAGGTTCATCAGCGCGTCCGCTATCGCCAGTCTGACGGCGCAGGGCGGATCGGCGTTGGGGAGGGTGCGTGCCTCCGCTTGTGGCTGAGTGCTATGACCAATGTGGATCGTGCCTACGCAATTCAGACAAGCGCGGGCCGCACGCTTGCCGAGGGTTTCGCGGGAGCGAAGGGCGACTTTGCGCCAAGCCCATGGGTCGAAGTCCCATTCGGGTGCCGCGAACTGGTCGTGCAATCAGCGGCGTCGCTGGGGACGAATGAACGCGAGAGTCGACTGCTGGGGCTGGCGCTTGGCTCGATCGAGGAGCAGGGTCCTCCGCCACGGCGCCTGTTTCAGCGCGTGACACGGCGGCTGGCACCGGCACTGGGGAGCTGGGCAAGCGACGACCGCGAGGAGCACTACGCCAAAGCGCTCCGTTCGTACGCCGTCGTGACGCCGAACTCGCACTTCACGGCGACTTGGCTCAAGCGGCGCTGGGGCGTGACGGGTCCGGTCATTGAGCCTCCCGTCATCGCCTATGCACGCGGACCCGAGTCTCGGCAACCGCTGATCGTGTCAATCGGGCGTTTCTTTGTGGGCAGCCACAACAAGAAGCACCTGGCCATGGTGCGCGCCTTTCGAAAGCTGTGCGACCGCGGGCTGGTTGGCTGGCGTCTGGCGCTAGTCGGCGGCGTTGGCCAGCGGCCTGAGGACTCGGCATACCTGCGGCAGGTGCAGCAGGCGTCGGAGGGTTTGCCGATCGATATCCATCCGAACGCCGACGAATCCACCGTGAACGAACTGCGACAGCACGCCGCCATTGGCTGGCACGCCGCGGGATTCGGCGAGTCGGAGCGCCGAACTCCTGAACGATTCGAGCACTTCGGCATGGCGGTCGCGGAACTCATGATGTCCGGCGCCGTGCCGGTGGTGTTCGACGGCGGCGGCCTGCGGGAAGTCGTCGAACCCGGTCGCAGCGGACTTGTCTGGCGAACGCTGGACGAGCTGGCCGACTCTACATTGGCTCTGGCTCGGAACAGTCGCCGTCGCTTCGAGATCGCGCAGGCGGCGAGACGACGCGCGGAGCGCTGGTCGCTTTCCAACTATCAGCGGCGGATTGTGAATCTGGCCGGCGAAGTCATGGCCGCCGGCGGCGACCGCAGGCCAGCCGCCTAAGCCTCGACTCGCATCAACTCAACTGAGCGATCGCCTGTCAATGGCCGCGCCCTGGTTGCTAGCATCGGTGGTTCGCGCCTTCGATGTCTGGGGTCCACGTGGCACTACTTGTCCAGAAGTTTGGCGGCTCGTCGCTCGCAACCAGCGAGCGGATTCGAATTGTGGCTGAGCAGGTTCATGACTCACTGTCGCAAGGTGATCGAGTAGCCTTGGTCGTGTCGGCCATGGGTGACACAACCGACGATCTGATTGCGGCGGCGCAGCGCTTGGCCACTCGGCCGAACTCGCGGGAACTGGACTTCCTGCTGTCCACCGGCGAACTGGTATCCGCGGCTTTGATGTCAATGGCCCTGCATGAACTTGGGCGCGACGCGGTCGCACTTTCGGGCCCTCAGGCTGGCATCCGAACCAACGGGCGCTACGGTCGCGCCCGGATCACCGAGATTGAGCCGACTCGAATCCGCGCGGAACTCGAAGCCGGGCGCGTGCCGGTTATGGCCGGGTTTCAGGGCTTGGGACCTGATGGCGACATCGTCACGCTTGCGCGGGGAACATCGGACACGTCCGCCGTTGCCCTGGCCGTGGCTTTGGGGGTCGACCGGTGCGAGATTTTCACCGACGTGGACGGCATCTTTACCGCCGATCCGCGCATCGTGCCAGACGCGCGCAAGCTCGATCTGGTGATCTACGACGAAATGCTGGAGATGGCAAAGCTCGGTGCGCGTGTCATGCATCCGCGCGCGGTTGAGATTGCTGAACACTTCGGCATGTCAGTGGTGGTACGTTCCAGTTTCAGCGATGCACCAGGGACGGAAATTGTGGCTGAATCAGCGGTTCCAATCGAAACCATGCAACGAGTGCGCGCCGTCGCGCACGACACTGATGTGGCGCGGGTAACCATTCGCGGCGTCAGTGACAGGCCGGGCCTGGCGCACGCCCTCTTCCAGCCGCTTGCCGACCGGCACATCAACATCGACGTAATCGTGCAAAACGTCTCGGACGGCGGGGTGACCGACCTTTCGTTCACTATCGCTGAAACGGACCTGGACGCGACGCTCGATCTGATTCGGCCCGTGGCAGCGGAAATCGGCGCGCGCGACGTGGCGGCGTCCACCGAATTGGGCAAGGTGAGCATTGTGGGCGTAGGCATCCAGAGTACGCCGGGAATCGCGGCGAGGATGTTTGGGGCCCTGGCATCCGCGGGAATCAACATCGTGAGCATAACGACGAGCGAGATTCGGCTCACGTGCCTGGTTGACAAATCGCTGGTGGCACGCGCCACTGAGCTGCTACACGACGAATTCGACCTAAGCGCTCCGGACGCCGTGTGACGCCGCCCGTGCCGTGGCTGGCCGCTGATACCATGAAGATACGCGCCAAACCTGTTAGAACGTCGCTTGGAGCGGGAGTGGCGATAGCGACATGATCGAAATGATCGTGGACAGCGTGCGGGTGAACCTGATCAGCCCCAGCCGTGTCGTGGTGCTAAAGGAACGCGATGGCCCTCGCTATCTCGCGATTGTGATCGGTCAGGGCGAGGCCGACGCCATTGCCGTAAAGCTACAAGATCACGAGGTCCCGCGGCCGCTGACGCACGACCTCCTCAAGCAACTCATCGAATCGGTTCAAGGGTCTGTTGAGCGCGTGGTGGTGACCGATCTGGTGGACACGACCTTCTTTGCAACGATTGTGCTGGATATGAACGGCAGCCGGTGCGAACTGGACTCGCGGCCGAGCGACGCTATCGCGCTGGCGGTGCGAGCGAACGCACCGATACTGGTTGAACCGTCCGTGCTCAACGAGGCCGGTTTCGAGCCGGACGTTTCGGGCGAGGAGTCCGGTGACGGCGAACCCGTGGCGGAAGAGAAGCTCGAAGTATTTCGCGAATTCATCAACCAGCTTGACCTGGACGATCTTGAGAAGTCTTAGCGTCCCTCCACGGCCGGGGCCAGCCGCCTAGCCGCTCTCGCCCCGACGCCTCGCATAGTTCTGGTCCGAGCGAGAAACACCAGCTGAATGCCCGCGGCGCGGGCGATGGCTCAGGATCTCCCGCCAGGCGTTAGGTTCGCCTGACGACTTCGCGCTGCCCGGAATCGCCAGATTGCCGGATTGCCGCCAGCACCTCCAGCAGGTGCACGCTGTCTTCGGGCGGTGAGCCGTTGGGCGCGGTGCCGTTAATTACCTCCAGGAAGTGTTCGTCCGGATTGCTTCCGCCTGCGAGTCCTTCGACTTCGCGCGTGACCTTGGTCTCAAGGTCGTCTTCCAGGATCACTTCCACGCCACCCGACGCCCAGTCCGCGCGGATGGCGCCGCCACCGGCAACCACCGCCAGGCGCTCCCCGAACGTGTGACCGGTACCGATGATTGACAGCGTGCCGATGGCGCCGTTCTCGAAGAGCAAGACGGCCGCGCCGTCGACTTCAACCTCCAGATCGTACGTACGCATTCGCGCGTCCACTTCCACGATGCGCAAGCCGGTGGTCCACAGCAGCATGTCCATGAGGTGACTGCCGGAGTCACTGAGCTGCCCACCACCGCCCAGGGCCAGCGTGCTTCGCCACTTGCCGCGAGCTGACCCAATCCAGGACTGCCATTGGCTGGCCTGCACGTGGGTGATGTCACCCATGTCGCTACTCTGTAGTCGATCGCGCATGTAGGTGTAGCCGGGGCTGAATCGACGCTGAAATCCGACCACCACATGCCGGTGAAGCGTGCGCGCGTGATCGGCGATTTCCTGCGCCAACTCGGGTGTGTGGGCCAGTGGCTTTTCGCACAAGACATGCGCGCCAGCGTTGAGAGCGCCCATCACATGCTCGTGGTGAAGCGTGTGCGGAGTCGACACCAGCACCAGGTCAGGATTGGCAGCAGCCAGCAGGTCACGCCAGTCGGTGTAGGCGGAGACCTCGTCCAGGTCCGTCAGGCCAGATCTGGCCGTCGCGACGGCTTCGTCGGACGGATCGGCCAGGCCAACGACTTCCACCTCGGGCATCGCAAGAAACCGCCGCAGGTGACCGGCAGCGTTGCCGCCGACGCCAATGGCACCAAGTCGGTATGGCATGGACATCAGGCCGCGCGCTCAGACGGGCGGAAGTCTACGTTAACCGGCATCGCCGCAGCGGTCACGCCAGCCTACGCGTCGCGGGTGGTTGGGTCTCCAGGTGCAAACTGACCGCCGTAGGGGAGGGGAAGTCGCTCCACGGTCTCACGGAACGTCCCGCGCCCCTTCAGCAGGTCGTGCACGTCCCAGCCCTGGGCTTCCAACTGTTCGAGCACATAGGCCAGCTCGTAGCGATCGCCGGTTTCCTCGTCAATGAACGCGTCGGTCCAGGCGAGCTGATGGCGCGGTACCGGGAAGGTTCCCTCGCCGTTGCGGCGCGGAATCTGAAACCGAAACTCGGATACGCGGATGTGGCGGCGCGGCTCGCTAGTCATGTGGGTCTCTGGTCGTGGGCCCAAACAGCCCGGCTGGCTCGGGTGCGATTGTGGAGAGCGCGACGGCCCCATGTCAATGAGCGACCGTGCGGCCGACGACGATCAGATTCGGCGAGTCGTCGCGCCAGGGCTGGCGCCCGTAGCTCCCGTACACCGCGTCGATCTGCAGTCCGGCTTCCACGAATTCCGCCACGACCTCATCCCTCGAGACCAGCGCCAAGCTGTAGCCCAGCCGTCGCTCGTTGACGAGTAACGGCCCTTCGTAGTAGCGGTAGATGAGGGTGCTGCAACCGCGATGCCCGGCCTTGTCGTAGGTGTAGAAGCGTTCGCGGGTTACGCGCAGGCCTGTGGAAGGATCGCGTTCCAGGAATTCAACCTCCTCGTGGTCGGGCGTGGCGTCGAGGGGTGTGGCGGAGAAGACATCGACGGCAACGCCGCCCCTCGGCCGCACGTGGGCGACGGCGTTCTGAAGGGTCTCCAGCCGGGCTTTCCGGTCGGGGAGCAACAGATACGAGTTGAAACCGACCAGCGCGAGGTCGAACGTCGCCGAGAGACGACAGGTGCGCATGTCACCGCGGCGCATATCAAGGCGCGCCCGGGTGGCGCGAGATTGCGAGGCGCGGCGGGCCGCAGCTCGCTTCAGCATGGCTGCCGACGTGTCCACGCCGATGACCTGGAAGCCGCGCCTGGCCAGGGGAATTGCCATACGGCCGGTGCCAACGGCGTATTCCAGCAGCCGCGGCCCGAAGCGGCGCCCCTCGGTGATCCAGAAGTCCAACTCCGCTCCTTCGCACTCCGGGTACTCCAGGTCGTAGACCTGCGCGGCCGGGTCATAGCCCGTTTCGCGAAACGGCGGGGGCGTGACCAGTCTCGGCATGTGAACGTCAGGGCCGACCCGCGGCCGGAAGCATCAGCCGGCGCCGGCGTAGTTCAGGGGCGCTTCGGCCAGTTCCTCTTCGAGATTGGCGTGGTCTTTCACGCTGTCCATGCCGCGCCAACGCGCCTCGGATCGGAAGGCGCCGAGGCGGCCCGCGGCGGCCAGCTCCGGAAACGTACTGTCTTCGTGATCGCCAATCTCGGGGAGTTCGTCCTCAAAGGACCGGTCCAGCACGTAGACGCCGCCGTTGATCCAGTGGGGCAGCACCGGGTTGGTGGTGAACTGGCTGACCTTGCCGCCATCCACCTCCACAATGCCGTACTGGCTGACGTAGGGCGTGAGCAGAATGGTCGCCAAGTTTCCATCGTCCTGATGCTGGTCAAGCATCGGGTCCAGCCGCTGTTCCGTCAGGATGTCGGCGTTTGAAGCCATGACGATCGGCTCATTGCGGGGAATCATCTGCATGCCCAGGCGCAGGCCGCCGCCACGGCCCATCGGCGTTTCCTCGACCGCATAGCTGAAGCTGGCGCCCAGGGCCGAGCCGTCGCCAAAGTGGTCTTCGATCACCTCGTGCAAGTAGCCGCACGAGATGACGAAGTGGTCGACGCCCTGTGCCTGATACCACTCAACCTGATGCTGCATGATCGGCTTGCCGGCAACGGCAACCATGGGCTTGGGAACGTTGGCGGTCAGCGGCCGCAGGCGTTCACCCCGGCCTCCGGCGATCAAGACGGCGTACACGCGGCGGACCTCCAGGACATCACGGGCGCCTGGCGCCGCGACGGACGATTATAGGGACGGACTGTTGCGAATCTGATCACGCCGATCAGGGCACTGCAACGGTGCTATTGGGTGCGGTCTGTATTCCACGCGCTGCGCAGCTCAATGACGTTGCCGTCCGGATCTCGAAAGTAGAGAGACCGGCCCTCTGGGTCTTCCATAGGTCCCTCAACCGACGATCCGGCGGCGACAATGACCTGGGCGGCACGTTCGAACTCGGCTTCGCCCACCGCCAGCGCCACGTGGTGCACGCCCAGCCGCCGCCAGTCGCGGACACCAGCTTCCGGGCGCCGTTCCGGCGCCTGAAACAAGTGAAGGCAAAAGCCGGGAGCCGAAAGCACATGACGAAAGGTCGAACGCGCATGCTGCGTCAGGTCAAAGATGCCGGCATAGAACGAGGCGCTTCGGTCGAGATCACGCACGTTGATCGCAACGTGATCGAGACGCCTGGGCACCAGACATCGCGGTCGGACAGCTTCGTGTGCCATTCAAGTCCCGATTGGCCCGCCGGCCGGACTGTGGCCGCGAGCTGTTGACTAGCGATACGTCTTCAAGCCTTGACATGCTATATGTAGTGGGTAGGTGATACGACCCTTTACAGAGTCATCGGAGAAAACGCGATATGCGGTGTCCATCCTGCTCGTCAGGACGATTACAAGTCGTGGACACGCGTGAGGCCGCCGATGCCACGCGCCGCCGCCGCGCCTGCCATGAGTGCGGCCATCGTTTTACGACCTACGAGCGTCGCGACATCTTCGCGTGCCCCCACTGTGGACACGACGAGGCACGGATCGAGTCGTGGGAGCTGACATCGCAGGGCGCCATGCGCCGCCGTCGCCGCTGCGCGGACTGCGGTCTGGGCTATCAGACGCTGGAACGCCTGGCGCGCATGGATGTCCGCGTGGTCAAGGACGACGGCCGAAGCGAGCCGTTCAACCGCGGCAAGCTCTATCGATCAATCATGATCGCCGGGACGAAGCGACCAGTGACCAGTTCCTGGGCTGAAGAGGCGGCCATCGAAATCGAGAACGAACTGCTTGGTCGTGAGACGCTGGACGTGCCGTCAAAGCAGATTGCCGGTCTGGTCATGGAGCGCCTGGTCACGCTCGACGAGGTCACCTACGTACGCTACGCGTCGGGTTACTTCGGCGAGGGCGGCGTCCAGGAAATGCTGGAGACCATTAATGAATCGCGGCAGCGACGCGAGCGCACTGAAATTGAGCGAACGAATTTGCCACTGGTCCCGGCTGACTCTGATGACTCCTAGCCTGCGGACTGTGCCGCGCACGCACGACGGTCTTCGCGTACCCGCCATGGGCCACTGAGCACGGAGCAATGATCTCGGCTCGCACCTTTATCGGCTTCGGGCTGGCGTTGGCGGTGCTGGGGTTTGTGGTCGGCGTGCGGGATGAACTGGGACCGGGCCTTCGTACGGCGTCGGCGCTGGCGGCTGTGGTTCCGGGCAATCCGCCGACGCCTCTCAAGTTGCGGCCGCCGCCCCGCGTCACCACGCTGGCCTACACGACCCGCGACGGCTATGAATTGCTGGCGGACCTGTATGAACCGCCAAATGCATCAGGTCTGCCGGCCATCGTGCTCGTCAACGGTGTGGTTCCGGAGGGCCGGGGATATCAGCCGCTCGTGGACTTTGCGGACGGGTTGGCGCGCACCGGGTTCGTGGTGCTGGTGCCCGACGCACTCGACTACGGCAATTACCGGGTTTTTCCGGAGGACATCGGCGCCCTGGTACAAGGGTTCCAGGTGCTCCGGGACCAGCCATCCGTGGACCCGACGCGCGTGGGGTTCATCGGCTTCAGCATGGGGGGATCGCTGGCAATGGTTGCCGCCGCCGACCCCGAGATTGCTGACGACGTGGCGCTGATTGCGACGATTGGCGCCTACTACTCGCTGGACGCGATGCTGCGAGCCGTCACAACATCCACAGTGGAAGTGGCCGGAGAATTCCTGCCGTATCAGCCCGATAGCTACGTCTGGCTGGTGACGCGCAACACGCTGCTCTCGGCCATTCCGGACGACCGCGATCAGGAGGCGTTGTTCCATCTCTTTGCGCTGGAGACGCCGGACCCGGACCCCGAGGCATTGCCTGGCTATGATCCAGACAAGCTCGGCCCAACGGCACGACGCGTGTTCGATCTCTTCACCAATCGCGACCCGGCGGCGGTTGGCGCGCTCATGGACCGGGTGCGAAGCGAGATTCCGGGAGTGCTTGAGTCAATCTCGCCCGACGCTCACATCGAGCGCCTGAGGGCTCCAGCGGCACTGCTGCACGATCGTGGCGACCTCTACGTACCGGCGCAGGAGTCGCTGCGCATCTACGACCAGCTGGGCGGCGAGCCACGTGCCCAATTGGCCATCCTGGACGTGATTCAGCACGCACAACTCTCCGCGCCCGATCTCTCTCCGCCGGTACTCCTCGGGTCTTTCCTGCCGGGCATGTGGACGCTATGGCAATTCACCTTCGACGCGCTCAGCCGCCTGTCAATCGGCGTCAATCCGCACCAGGCGTAGGTCAACCACGTCTCCCGGCGCGTTGAATCGCAGCGGCACGCCCACCGTGCCCACGCCGGCAGATACGACCAGAGGACGCCCCTGCACATACATCAAGCCGGAGGGTTGGGGCAGGTGGTGACGCGTGCGCAGGGTGAGCGGTCCGACAAACGGAAGCGCGACTTGCCCACCGTGCGTATGGCCGCTGAGCGTCAGGTCCACGCGACGCTCAGCCAACTGGAATGCGGTGTCCGGATTGTGGGCAGCGAGGATCGTGACGACCGTGGAGTCCACGTCCTGAAACGCGGCG
>JAPPFO010000141.1 GCA_028875175.1 Chloroflexota bacterium
CCCTCCAACAGCGCAGCGTCCCGCGCCGCCAGCGCCAGGCTGGCCCCGGCGCGCGCGAAGCCACGCGCGATCCCGCGGCCGATGCCGCGGTTCGATCCGGTCACGATCGCGACCTTGCCGTCCAATACTCCCATTGGTCCCTCCGCTGGCTCGCCGAATCAGGCGCATTATCCGAAGCCGCCGCAGGTACTTCTTGCACCGCTCGGTAAGCTCGGATGGGCTGGTAGCTCAGTTGGCAGAGCAGCGGACTTTTAATCCGAAGGTCGTGGGTTCGAGACCCACCCGGCCCACCTGTCTGGAGGCCCGAAATCGAAGCTCTCAGCACTCGGACAGCGGAGGTCTTGCGCACTCCCGGCGCCATGACCGATTGCAGCCCTTAGGCTGGGTCTCAGTTCTGTCTAGGACAGATGCCCGAGTCGCAATGCCTCTGATAGAGACGGTCCATCTCACCAAGCACTTCGAGCGCCGGCGGCCGCCGCGCAGGCCCTGGGATTTGCTGCGTCGGCGTCCGACGGAAGAGACGGACGATCTGATCGTCGCCGTCGACAACGTGTCGCTCTCAGTCGAAGCCGGCGAGGTCTACGGACTGCTGGGCCCCAACGGCGCCGGCAAGACGACCATGGCTCGCATGCTCTCGACGTTGCTCGAACCCACCTCCGGCAGCGCGCGCATCTGTGGGCACGACACGGTTCGCGCCGGCACCGAGGTGCGCACGCGCATCGGCGTGATGTTTGCCGGCGAGCGTGGCGTTTTTTGGCGGCTCACTGGCCGCGAAAACCTGCAGATGTTCGGGCGTCTCGTGTTCATGGACGGCAATGCGATTCGCCGGCGCACGGATGAACTCATGGAACGGCTCGGCCTCGCCGACCGCACCGACGAGCTCGTCGAGTCCTACAGCACTGGCATGAAGCAGCGGCTCAATCTCGCTCGCACCCTGATGCACGACCCGCCGGTGCTGCTCCTAGACGAGCCCACGGCCGCCCTCGATCCCGCCGCGGCTCGCGCGACCCGCGGATTCGTCGATGAACTCCGTCAGGAGGGAAAGGCGATCCTCCTGACGACCCACAACATGCACGAAGCCGACGAGGTGTGCGACCGGGTCGGGATTATCGACAAGGGCCGCCTCATTGCCGAAGATCGACCGGCGAACCTCATCAGCCGCGCCGGCGTGGAGCCGCGCCTGGAACTGATGCTGCGCGGCAATACGTCCGCCGCACGCACCGCGATCGGCGAGGCCGTCCTCTGGTGGGGGGAGGCCGAGAGCGATGGAGCCGTTCAGGTCGCGGTGCGAGCGCCCGACGGATGGCGATCGGCCGAGGACATTACGCAACGTGCGACGGCGGCGGGCGCGGAGATCGTCCAGTCGCGCCTGCGCGAAGCCACCCTGGAAGACGCCTACATCGAGCTGACCGGCAGCCGCCTTGGGGGACCGTTTGCCCCGGTCTAGGTTGGGCGTGAGCCTCGCTTGGGCGAACGCGGCCGCAATGCTGCAACTAACCAGCCTGAGCTGGCGGATGAAGCAACGCGAGCCGTTATTCCTGGTCAGCAGCGCCTGGCTGGCGACCTTTGCCGTGCTGCCCATGGCCCTCGCGGCCGTTGCGCTGGTTGGGCCCGATGCCAGGCACATTGAGACCTTCGTTGATCTTGCCGGTACCGACAACTACATGGCATACGTCGCGATCGGGGCGACGGCCATGATTTGGTCCACGCAGACCGGAGCGAACGTCGGATTCGTCCTCGAGGCCCAGCGCCTTTCAGGCACGCTCGGCTCGATCTGGTCGACTCCGACCAGCTTGCTGGCTCGGGTTGCAGGCTTGGGTACCTCTGGAATGTTGGTTGGCATGGCACGGACCCTCATCGCTTTCGCCGTTGCCTGGGCCATCCTCAGGTTCCCGGTCAGCCTTGATCCACTTCCGTTGATCGCCGTGCTTGCCGCGTCGACCTTCGCCGTCGGGTCATTCGGTCTCATCTGGGCCGCGGTTGTTCTGCGGGCGCGCGCCGGCATGACGCTGGTGCAGGCAATCCTGATGGGCATGGGAATCCTGGCAGGCCCGGCCTATCCGACAACCGTGCTTCCTGACTGGGCCCAGGTAGTCGGCAACCTGCTTCCTCCGACCTGGCTGATCCGCGGGCTCCGGGCAACGCTCGTCTACAACGACCCCACGGCCGCGTGGGCGTCGGTCGCGGCGTTACTCGGTCTTGGACTCGTCTTCGGTGTCTGCGGGATGTGGCTGTTCAGACGATTCGACCGCGACGCCCGCCAGCGAGGGCATCTTGAGGCCCTCTGAGGTTCGGCGCGCTGGTCGCGTAGCCGCCGTAGTGCTGGCCGCGTACACCCAGATGTGGCGCGAACACAACCGCTTTCGCATCGTGTGGGCTGCCCGTATGGTCACAACTTTCCTGTTCCTCGCGCCCATCCTGCTCATGAGTCTGGCCTACGGTGCCGAGGGGTTCGCGGCCAGCGGCGGCGGCCGCGACTTCGTCACCTTCGCCGCTGTTGGGCTCGTGGTCATCAACGCGGCCATCCGGCCCATGGCGGCCACCATTTACTATCTCTCGAATTCAAACCGCGTCGGAATCCTGCCCGCCCTGTGGACGACACCCGCCCCGCGCTGGGCCCTCTGCCTCGGGGCGTCCCTGGCGACGCTGGTGGATGCGGTGGTTGAAGGCGCCATCGTCATTGCTTTAGCGTTCCTGTTCTTCGGTCCGTCGACGCAGGCTGTTTCCCCGTTGGCCGTCGTCCCGCTGCTGTTTGGGCTGGCGACGTTCTGGGGCCTCGGTCTCGTGTTCGGCAGCCTATTCCTGGCCACGCGCGCGTGGGCCGCCGACGCAATTGTGAGCGGTCTCCTCCTGGCGTTGGCCGGCACGGTATTTCCAATCACCATCCTGCCGTGGTCCGTCCGCTGGCTGAGCTACGCGCTTCCGCACACGTATGTGCTCGATGCCTTGCGCCACCTGGTTCTTGGAACACCGACGATTGCACCGCTGGCTGTCGACCTTGCCGTCGCCGGAGGCAGCGCGATTCTGGCCGTGCTGGGCGGCATTGTGTTGTTCCGTCGCGCCGACCGCGAAGCCGCTCGTCGCGGCGTCATCGGGCTCTACACCTGACATTTGGCCACTGGCAGGAGTCTGCGGTCCGACGAATCCCGGCGATATCGGTAGCTGCGTTTGCACGCTGATAACCTCACATGGCGGTCGTTTTGGTCAGGTGCCTACGATGCCTGGGACTCCGAGCGCTACCTCTCGCGTCGTGAAATCTGATTCTTGGGGCTGTATATTGCGGCCAGTCTCCTCTCCAACCCGGGCGGATGAGGGTCAACGTGGACGTAGCGTCCTCCGGCCGCGCCGCGCTGGCGGATTGGCAACCGCCAATGTCCGCCGCGCGAAACCGAAATCCCAGCGAGGTGTTCGTCACCGGTCATTGCATGGAGGGAGTTAAGCCTTGACTGGATACCTGGCCCGCATAAGCGCCCGACGGCCGCTCGTAACACTGGCAATCTGGCTTATCGTCGCCGTGGTTGCGGGCGGTCTGAGTCAGGCGTTGCTCGACAGCGCCACGACCACCGAACTGAAACTCGGATCGGGTGCACGATCGCAGCAGGCGGCAGACCTGTTGGAAGACAGGCTCCGAGGCCCTGAACCGATTACGGAAATCGTCATCGTTCAGTCGGACACCCTGAACGTCGACGACCCTGCGTTCAGGACCAAAGTCGAGACGGTATTTGGACAGATCATTGCCCTCGGTCCCGACGCGGTCACGGCCGGCCTGAACTACTACCTGACTGGCGACGAGCGGCAGGTATCTCCTGATCGCCGGACCACGCTCATGCCCTTCCGGCTTGCCGGCGACCTCAACGAGGCGGAGGGACACGCCGAGCACATCCTGGACATCGTCGAGGCAGCCGACGGGGTAGATGGATTCCGCGTTCTGACGAGCGGCAGGGCCAGCATTTCCGTTGAGCAAAACGAGCTTGCGTTGCATGACCTGGAGCAGGGCGAACGCTTCGGTATTCCCGTGGCCCTGCTCATCCTCGTAGCGCTGTTTGGATCGCTGGTCGCGGCACTTGCGCCTATTGGCCTCGCCATCGTCGCCATCGTCATTGCCCTGGGCCTGGTTGCGGCTATCGGCCAGGCCTTTCAGTTGGTGTTCTTCGTCACGCTGATGGTCACGATGATCGGCCTGGCCGTCGGTATTGACTATTCGCTGCTCATCATCTCCCGCTTCCGCGAGGAGATGGACCGCGGCCTCGACAAGCTTGAGGCGGCCGAACGCGCCGGCTCCACGGCCGGCCGTACCGTCCTCTTTAGCGGCGTAACCGTGATCATTGCCATCTGCGGAATGCTGATCGTCCCGTTCCTCTTCTTCCAGTCCCTGGCCATCGGCGCCATCCTGGTGGTGGCCGTTGCCCTGGCCGCCACGCTGACGCTGCTTCCGGCCGTACTGGCGCTGCTTGGACCGCGGGTGAACCTGCTGCCGGTGCCCTTGCTCGGTCGCTTCAAGGTGACCAGCCCCGACCATTCAAAGGCGGGGTTCTGGGAGTTCATCACCGAGAAAGTCATGCGTTTCCCGATCATCAGCATCCTCGCCATCGCCGTGCCCATGATCGTTCTGACGATCTTCTACTTCGACATCAAAACCGGCCTGAGCGGGGTCGATGCTTTCCCCGAGGGTTCGCAAAGTCGGGAGGCCTTTTATGTCCTCGAAGAGAACTTCTCCTTCGGCATCGTCAACCCGGTCGAGGTTGTGGTTGACGGCAACGTCAACAGTCCTGAGGTCCAGGGAGCTGTTCAGCGCCTGCAGGCCACGCTCAGCAATGACCCCAGGTTCCCTATTCCTCCGGTTCCAACCGTCAACGAAGCGGGTGACCTGGCGCTCTTGACGCTGATAATCCACGGGGAGTCGAGCAGCCAGGCTGCGGTAGACGCCGTCACGGTCCTGCGTGATGAGTACATCCCGGCGGCGTTTGAAGGCGTAGCGGCGAGTGTGCTGGTTGGCGGTATTACCGCGATTACGGCTGATGTGTTCGAAATCGTTGAAATCTACACGCCGTTCGTATTCCTGTTCGTCCTCGGTTTCAGCTTCATCGTGCTGATGCTGGTCTTCAGATCCATCGTCATTCCCATCAAGGCCGTCATCATGAACCTCCTGTCCGTCGGCGCCTCGTACGGGTTGCTGGTCCTGGTCTTTCAAAAGGGCGTGGGGACCGAACTGCTGGGGTTCCGCCATGCGGAGGTCGTGGATGCCTGGATCCCGCTGTTCCTCTTTTCCATCCTCTTCGGGCTATCCATGGACTACCACGTTTTCCTGCTCAGCCGCATCCGCGAGCGCTACGACCACACCGGGGACAACGCCGAGGCCGTGGCCTACGGGTTGCGTTCGACCGCGGGAATCATTACGGGGGCGGCCCTGATCATGGTCGCCGTATTCGGCGGTTTCGCGCTCGGCGAAACCATCATCAATCAGCAGGTCGGCTTCGGCTTGGCCGTGGCTGTGTTCCTTGACGCAACCCTCGTTCGATCCGTCCTGGTTCCGGCTAGCATGGAGGTACTAGGCAAGCGCAACTGGTACTTGCCGTCATTCCTGAGCTGGCTCCCCGACGTGAGGGTTGAACCCGCCGAGGACGAATAAGTCCGCGATATGGATCCTGGGACATCGCGATCTGCTGGGGCGGATCTACCGACCTGCTATCGCGATGGCTACGCCAGGGCTCGAGCGCTCGATCCGGAAGTAGCCGCCAACTACGTCGCCCACACCCGCATCGGCGATCCGGTGGCCGACGCCATGATGGCCGCGCTGGAAGAAGTCGGCCCGCGAGAATCGTGGCGGATCGTTCAAGCCGCCATGGACAACCTAGACGACGAGAGCGCGCTGAACGATGCGCCGCGCGAAGTCCGGGATTTTTTTGAGGGGTTGAAAACCCCTCCCGACTGGGTGGACGAGGCGTCGCTGATCCCCGGGATGCGCATGTTTCATCGCAATTCCAGGATCATCCTGGGGGCATTCGTCGGCGGGACGCTGGTCGAAGGCTTCGCAACCAATATCAGCAAGTCGTTCTTTACGACTGGCCGGCTGCGCGAGCAGGGCGTTCGACGCTTGAAACAGAACAACCGCCACATGCTCGAAATGTTCGTTCCGGGTGGCATGGATCGGGGCGGTGACGGCTGGAAGCTGTCGGTTCGAGTTCGCATGGTGCACGCCCAGGTTCGGCGCCTGCTCGCTAACTCAGGCGATTGGGACTTCGACGAACTGGGCGAACCCGTGAGCGCCGCGCACCTTGGCTTTGCCATTACGGCCTTTTCCGCGCGACTGCTTAAGCACATGAAGAGTCTGGGCGCCGTCTATGACGACGAAGAACGCGCCAGCTTCATGCAGGTCTGGCGCTATAGCGGCTACCTGATGGGCATTCCCGAGTCGATCTTGTACCGGGATGAAGCCGAAGCGCTGCGAATCTTCGAGATTGGCGGGATCTGTGAGCCCGAGCCGGACTTCGAGTGCATCGCAATGGCGAATTCACTGATCAACTCCGCCCCGCTGCTGATCGGCCTGACCGACCCCGAAGAGCGCCGCCACCTTGCCAAGTACGTGTATCGAGTTTCCCGAGCGCTCATCGGCAAGGAGCTTGCCAACAAGCTGAAGTATCCGGGCGGCCCAACGGTCGGCGTACTACCCTGGTTCCGCATGCAGGGCCGGATCGAACGCACGTTGGGCCGGCTTTTTCACAAGCACCTGCAGCAGACCAACTACACCAATCTCACGTCGCTACTTGAAGTGTCCGTCTTCGACGAGGCCGGAATCAGTTACAAGATGCCCGACCATGTATACGCTGAAGAATCCACCAAGTGGTAGCTCGATCCAGAACGCGAGCGCCCTGACGATTTCCGGCGAGACCAGCGTCGCTTCAGTCCCGGACCGGTCGGCAAGCCCGCACGGCGTCAATCAGGATTGAGCGGACTCACCCACCGTCTTGGAGTTGCCTGTCTGCCGCCGATCCATGCGCAGACGGCCGCGTGTGCCCGCAAGGTCTTTGAGCCGCGAGGACTCCTCCCAGGTGCTGTCAACGTAGCCGGCCTGCTTGTAAAACTCGCGTGCGGCACGGTTTTCCGCCAACACGAACAGGCTGCAGGCGGACGATTGGCGATCCGCGCTTTGATGCACACGGGCAAGCAAGGCTTTGGCCACGCCGTTGCCCCGGTGCTTTGGGAGCACTGCCAGGTACGGGATGAACCAATGATCCGCAGGCACGGCAGGGCTTGCGCGGATCAGCATCCGCAACCGTGGCAAGAGCCGGAAAAACCGCCAGGGACCGTACACGCGCAGGTAGGCCAACATCGTGGCTCGGTAGCGTCGCGCCAGCTCCGTCCACGGCGCGTGTGACACCATGCCCGCCACCTGGCCGTCTACCTCGGCCAGTGTGACAAGGTCGTAGCTCCACAACGTGCCGGTTCGAGCGAATAGCCGCTCCAGGTAGCTGTTGGCTGCGCCCTCACCTCCCAGACCAAACACGGCGTCCGCCAGATCCGGCGTCAACGCTTCGCGCAGCAGAAGACCTGCGGCGCGCTTGTCCTCTGGTCGGGCGCGACGGAGCTTGACCGCTGATTCCATGGGCTGGAGTCGCGGAGCGACGTTGAACTCGACATCGGCAACGGCGTCCGCCGTCGCATTCGCCAGCATGGCCCCGCGCATTCTCCGGGCGGCCTCCCAACACGTACCGGATAAAATCTATTCTGCGTAGGCTAACGGCCATCTGTCGAGCGGGTATGGAGTCCGTGTGCAAGTCCTATGCACGCGGCCATCGAGAACTTGCCCAAAAAGCCGCGGCGTGAACCTGGCGGCGCTTCACCACCCCAGCGCGTGCCCAATGATCCCCTTTGGAGAAACCGCGCCGGCGATGACGCCGCCCGGCCCCCCATATCGGATGCCCATTGGCTTGCCGTTGGCCCAGTCATCGGTGACTTCAACCTCGTGTCCGCGTCGCTCGAGTTCCGCCAGCACCTCGCCGGCAATCCGCCCCTCGGCCACCAGCCGCCCCGGGTAGGCCTCGCGCGGATAGAACGACGACGGGAAGTGCACCGAGTGCACGGTCGGCGCGTCCAGCGCTTCCTGCAGGTTCATGCCAAAGTGCGCCCAGTTCAGGAAGAACTGCAAGGTCCACTGATCCTGCCCGTCGCCGCCCGGCGTGCCGAACACCATGTGCGGCTCGCCGTTTCGGGTCACCAGTGTTGGCGTCAGTGTCGCCCGCGGCCGCTTGCGCGGCGCCAGCGCATTCGGCCGTGCCGGATTCAGATAGAACATCTGCCCCCGCGTGCCCAGCGGAAAGCCCAGGCCGCGGATCACCGGCGACGTCCCTAACCACCCGCCGCTGGGCGTGGCCGCCACCATGTTTCCTTCGTGGTCCACCGCGTCCAGATGCGTTGTGTCGCCCACGTGCGCGTGACCCAGCCCCAGGTCCCGCACCGCGCGGGCCTCCACCTGCAACGCCCTTCGGTTGTCCTCGGCCACGCCAATCGTCGCGTAGGCGGGGAAACCACCACCCACATCCCCCGGCCGCATGTCGAAGGAGGCCTGGTCTCCCACCAGCGCCCGCCGTTCATCCGCGTAGTCCTTCGAAAGCAGCCGCTCGAACGGCACGTCGTCGAACTTCGGATCCCCGTAGTGCGCCTCGCGGTCCGCAAACGCCAGTTTGGCGCACTCGATCAGCGTGTGCAGGTAGTCCGCCGAGTTGTGCCCCATCGACTCCAGGTCGAAACCCTCCAGCAAGGTCAACTGCTGCAGGAACACCGGCCCTTGCGTCCAGCTGGAACACTTATGCACGTCCAATCCGTGGTAGTTCACGCTAACCGGCTCGTTGAACTTCGCCTCCCACTCCGCCAGGTCCTCGTAACTCAGCAGGCCCGCGTGGGCCGAGCCGCTGGCGTCCTCCACCGGGGTGCCAATGAAGTCCAGGATCCGCTCGGCGATCTCGCCCTTATAGAAGGCGTCGCGCGCGGCCTCGATTCCGGCCACGCGCCCGCGCCCGGCCGCCGCCTTCTCCGCTCGACACAGGACACGCAGGGTTTCGGCCCACTCCGGATTCCGGTGCAGCTCGCCCACCTCGGGCGCCTTGCCGCCGGGGAGATACACCTCGCCGGTGCTTGGATACAGCTCGGTGAACTTGTCCACGTTGCTCGCCAGGCTGTTGTACAGGCTGTCGTAGACCGGATACCCGTTCTCGGCCAGGTCGATCGCCGGCTGCAGGATCTCGCCAAAGCTCATGCTTCCAAACCGAGCCAGCGCCGCTGCCCAGGTCCCCACCGCCGCGGGTACGCAGGCCGGCAGGTAGCCGTCGCCGGGAATGAGGTCGATGCCGTGGTCGCGGCACCAGTCGATGGTGAACGCCTGCGCCGACCAGCCCATGCCGCTCAGCTCGTACGCCTTGCGCTCCCGCGCCGAGTAGATCAGCGTCGGTACCTCGCCGGCCAGCCCGTTGCTCTGCGGTTCCAGCAGATTCAGGCAGAAGCACATCGCCGCCGCCGCGTCGATGGCGTTGCCGCCCTGCTCCATCATCCGGAACCCGGCCGCCGTCGCCAGGTAATGCCCCGAGGTAACCACCCCGCGCCGCCCCATCACCACCGGCCGCGTCGTAAACCCCGTCCGCATCCCCACGCTGCGATCTCCCAAGAAGGTCGTAATCGTCATAAACCTATGCTCCGGTGCCGGCCAGCGCGGTCTCGGGTCGCAGCTTAGCCCCAACCACCATCCCGTGCCTCGAGCCGCCAGCGCAGCAACCGCGATCCAGATCACCGCCGCATTCACGGTCTATGCGGGCCTCATCCCGCAGCCAAGCCCGGCGCGTCCGACATACTGGGCTTCGGAGAGGAGTGTGACGGGATGAGTGAACGCCGAAAGCAGACGCGGATCCCGGCCTTCACGAGCCGAGCGGCGGAGGCCAAGTTCTGGGACACGCACGACACCGCCGACTTCGAGGACGAGTTCGAACCTGCCAACGTGCGCTTCGCAAAGAATCTCTCGCAGGGCATCACGGTGCGCTTTACCGCTGAAACCCTGGAGACCCTGCGCGCTACGGCCCAGAAGAAGGGCATCGGCCCGACCACACTGGCTCGCATGTGGATCCTCGAACGCCTCGAGGCGATTGACCGGGGGACCGCCGCGCCATAACTGAGGACTCCGCCGGCAACCTGTTCGACTCGAAGTGCTCAGCCAAGCTCTACGCCCGAGCTCGGCCCTACCACCACGACCTTGTCATCCAGCGAATCGCGGCGAAACTGAAAACCGACGACCGTCTCGACCACGTACTCGACGTCGCCTGCGGGACCGGACTGTCTTGCATTGCCTTGAAGCAGATCGCGAAGCGCATCGTCGGCGCCGACATCTCAGCCGCCATGCTCAGTCAGGCCGATCACGACGCTCGCATCGACTACCTGCGCTGTCCGGCCGAGGCCCTACCCCTGGCCGGCCTGATCTTCGACCTCCTCACCGTCTCGTCCGGCTTGCATTGGTTCGAGCGAAACGCCTTCCTGGCGGAGGCCTGCCGCGTGCTCCGGCCCCGCGGCTGGCTCGTGATCTACGACAACTTCTTCTCCGCCAATCTTCATGGCAATCCGGGCTTCAAATCCTGGTTTGCCTCCACCTACCTTCAGCGCTTCCCCACGCCCCCTCGCAACAGCGAACCTCTCGACGAGAGGTCTGCCAAACAGGCCGGCTTTCAGGTGCTCGCGCAGGAGAAGTACGCCAACCTGGTCTTCTTCGATCGAGAGCAACTGGTGGACTACCTACTCACCCAGACCAACGTCATCGCTGCCATTGAGCGCGGCGAAGCAACCCTCGACGATGCCAGGGCCTATCTCATCACCGAAGTCAGCCCCTTTTTCCCATCACCCGAGCCGCAAGCCTTCGACTTCGGCGGACCGATCACCTACCTCCGCAAGATCGGCTAACCCGAGACCACGCTCCGCGCCATCTCCTTCAGCGTCGGCCGCTTGCCGTACATCAGCAGGTAGGCCCGGAACAGCCGCATCGCCAGCCAGAGCGCGCCTGACGCACTCGCCCCCAGCACCAGCAGCGCCGCCACGGTCTCCAGCGGCCCCATCGCGTCGATAGCAAGGCGAATGAAACCTGTGACGGGCGCCGTGACCGGGATGAACGTCAACACTCGAGCCACCTTGCCCTCCGGCTCGGTGAACAGGATGAAGTTCAGCCAGACCGGAATAAAGGCCGGAACGATGACGATGGCCGAAATCTGATTGGCTTCGCGCAGCGACGTCGTTACCGCTCCCACCGCCGCCATCAGCGATGCGAACAGCGCGTAGCCGAACAGGAAGTACCCGGCCGCGATGGCGATGTCGCCTACGCCCGGCATGGTCAGCAGGTCGGTGGGAACGTCCACGATGAGGCCGAGAACCAGCACCCCCGCACCCACCGCTCCCAGCCAGGCCGCCATCTGTAGCAGCCCCGCCGCGCCAAGGCCGAAGAACTTGCCCAGCAGCAGCGCATCCGGCTTGACCGATGAAAGCAGCACCTCCATCACCCGGTTTTCCTTTTCCTCCACCAGCGCGTTCAGGACGTAGCCCGAGCTGAAGAAGACCGAAAACAAGAGCGAAATGCCGGCAACGGCAAAGAACGCCGCCCGGCCAATGTCAAATCCGGCCGATTCTTCCGCCGCTCCGTCGGGCCGGACCTCCTCCGTCACCAGCGTGTAAGGGATCCGAAGCCGCTCGGCCAAACCGGCCGGGACGTCGTCAGCGAACAGGTTCGAAAGCACGAACCCGCGCAGCGTCCCGCTATACGAGGGGCCGTCCGGTCCAAAGACTCCCCCGTCGTCGGCGATCCGAACCCGTACCACCCTTCCCGTCTTGGCATAGTCGGGGGGGAACACGAAGAGTGCGTCGATCTGCTCGTCCATCAGCGCCGCTACTCCGGCGTCACGATCCGACACCGGGACGAACACCGCGCCCGGCTGGTCCTGGTGTGCGCCGAACAGCGCCGGACCGTCCGTGAGGTCAACGTAGCCCAGCCTTGGCGCCTGGGCGCTGGACTCGGTGCTGGATGCGGTCTCGGCTTCGGCGTCCTCACGCGTAACCAGCGTGAAGATCGCAAAGCCCGCCACCGCCAGCGCCACCAGCACCGGCACGGCCGCCGTCAAGATGAGGTATGAGGGACGGGTGACGGCCGTCCGGAACTCGTGCCGGGTCACAATGCGAACGCTACCCATCGGTGCGCGTTCCTTCATCCGGCGTCCCGTTCCCGCTGGCGTTCCCACCAGCGCTGCGCACGATCCGCAGGAAGATTTCTTCCAGCGTCGGCGCCTCGCGTTCGAAGCGTTCGAGCTCCACCCCCGCGTCCAGCAACGCTCGCAACACACCGTCGGCCGAACCGTCGTCGTCCAGGCTGATTCGCCAGCCATCGCCGTGCGACTCAACCTTTGCCACACCGGGCAGACTCAAGGCGTACGGCAGATCCGACGCGCATTCCACCAGTAGCCGGTCGCTCGCGTGCTGCCGTCGAATCTCGCGAACGCCTCCGTTCAGCACAATCTCGCCGTGGTTGATCATCACCACCCGGTCGCAGAGTTCCTCCACGTCCGTCATCTGGTGCGTCGAGAACAGCACCGCCACCCCGTCGTTTCGCAAATCGGCCACCGTGTTCTTCATCAGCCGCACGTTCACCGGGTCCAGGCCTGAGAACGGCTCGTCCAGCACCAGGAAGTCCGGTTTGTGCTGGATCGTCGCCGCAAACTGCAGTAACTGCCGCAGCCCGCGGCTCAATTCGCCCACCTTCTTGGCGCGGTGTTCCGTCAATCCCAACCGCTCCAGCGCCGCGTCCGCCAGCCCCGGCGCCTCCTGTGTCGAAACTCCCTTCAACTCCGCCATGTACTTCAGGATCGGAGGGATCCGCAGCCCCGGATACAGCCCGCGCTCCTCCGGCAGATAGCCGATCCGCCTCCGCGCCGCGTCGTCAATCGGCGCGCCAAACACCTCCACCGTGCCCTGGTCCGGCGCAAAGATGTCCAGCATCATCCGGATCGTGGTGCTCTTGCCCGCCCCGTTGGGACCCACAAAGCCCACCACCTCGCCCTGCGCGATTTCCAGCGAGACGTCCCGCACCACGTCCAGCGCCCCAAACCGCTTCCACAGTCCGGTGGCCCGCACCGGAACGCCGTGCGGTCTACCGTCGGATGCAATAGCCGCCATGGCCGAGAGTCTATGCCCCACCGATGCCCCAGACCGTGATGAACACCCCATAAGCGGAGCCGCGCGACGGAGAGACCCTTCCTGTGACGAATTGAGCGGCAGTAATCTTTTTGGGTACTATACTGACGGCTGACCGGAATCACCAGTTTGGACGATTGGCGGTCGTTGCTCAGAGGCGAGACCGTCGGTGTCGTGTTCTCTATTCCATTCGCCGATGCGAATGGCCAGATGGCGTGAGGAGATACTTGATGGGTGACCCAATGATCCGTGTCATAGAGCGGCGACCAGTGTCGTCAGGATTCTGGGTGCAGGACTTCCTGGGTGGTGATCTGATCTATGTGGATGCCCATCCAGAGCAGGTCTCGACTATCACGACCGTATGGCCCGTCCTGGATCGGTTTCAAGCCTACGTGTGGACACGCGGCTACGACGCCGTGCTCAACGCGGCGGCGGCAGGGCGGGAGCGCCTGGAGCACGTGTTTCGGACGTTGCACGGAGCGGGGCGCGAGGCGTTCGATTCCACACCTTCAGCTTTCTGGGACCGATTGCACGCGCTGGCCCCGGTCAGTGGCGGCGACTTCAGTGCGTATTTCGGGACCGACGCGACGAACACGAGCAATCGAAGTCGGGGCGGCCTAGTAATCGACACCACAAGTCCTACAGGATTCACACAGTCGGGCAACGTATGGTCAAAAGACATCTCTGGATGGTCAGGTGGTTCTTCAAGAGGTGAGTCTGGACAAGGACCAGGACGCGGCAGCGGAAGTTCCTCTCGTAGCAGTGGCGGACATGGAGGACATGGCACCGCTGGTGGAACTGGTGGAACTAGTGGCCGAGCAGTGCCTAGAACTGCTGCAATTGAAGCGCTATTGACTGGCAGCTTTACTGCAGATACGTTGCATATGGGTGGTAGTGCAGGTGCCAGCTACTACCAAGGAAGAGTCCGAAGCGGCGGCGCGAGTGGTTCTGGACATGTGGTCATAAGTCGGGGAAACATCGTTGAGTCCAGTAGTCGTGACTTATCAGGTGAGGACGGATGGCAAGATGGTAGTGGCGGCGGCTACTACGTGGTTGGTCGTAGTGGATTCACGCTCTCATCGGGCGCGTCGATTGACCTAGGGAATGGAGAAGACTCCGCAACGGACGGCAAGGGCCGCCTGACTACATTCACCGTCGACCAGCCAACAATCACGGGTACTGTCTCCAACGGAGTTCTAACTCATTTCCAGATTTACCCGTCAATTCCACTTGGCGCTGTTCGTGTGATGTAACAGGGTGTTACTGGCTTGGCGATACCTTGACTCGCTCTGCTACAGATTCCACGCGGCAATAAAGGGGGAACCTGCGGTGAACCGTTGCAGCGGCCTGCGGTTCACTTGAGGATCGCTAAGCCGAGAACTTCATAAGTCTTGCTAGGCGCAAACCTCGCAGACATGCCGCAAGCGCACCGTGCCGTCGCCGATTAGGATGAGCGCGCGACGGCTTGTCGTTGAGGGTTGACTCATGCCGGTAGGAAGTGGATCGCATCGCTACGAGCGCGTGCAGGGGTGGCCGCAGTTGCCGGCGGACATCTACCTAGGCTGGATTGGCAGCGTGGGCGTGGACAGCCAGGGCCGCGTTTACTGCTTCTGTCGCGGTACTCACCCCATGATCGTGTTCAATGCCGACGGCCAGATCGTGGATACCTGGGGCGACGACCTGCTCAACCACGCCCACGGCGTCTACGTGGACGCTGACGAGCACCTCTGGCTCACCGACCGCTACGCCCACGTCGTCTGGGTCACCACCACCGAGGGTCGCGTTGTGCGCCGCATCGGCTATCCCAACTTCACCAGCGCCGACGGCGGGCACTTCAACCACCCCACCAACACCCACCTCGGCGCCGACGGCTCCATCGACGTGTCCGACGGCTACGGCGACACCCGTTGCCACCGCTTCGCGCCAGACGGACGCCTGCTCAACAGCTGGGGCGAGCCCGGTACCGGCCCCGGCCAGTTTGACCTGCCGCACGGCATTTGGGCCCTCAGCGATGACCGGATCC
>JAPPFO010000289.1 GCA_028875175.1 Chloroflexota bacterium
CATAGCCGCGTCCAGCGGCATCCAACGTCAGGCGTTCCAGCAGTGCCTCGCAGGCCGCGAGTTCAATGGACTCGGGGGAGGCATCTTCGGCCGTCAGGGCGATGGTGAGCGCGGAGACATTGGCCCGACGCCGGTCGGGAACCAGTTCCCCCAGCGCGAAGCCCAGCAAGTCGTCGCCAGTCCACGCCGCGTAGCCCTGGACGTCCGGCACCAGGCCGGGAAGCGTGGCCGCCAGGGCCATGAGCGCCGGGGGCGTTGGTCCGGCCACGGGCGTCACGTGCTCACGTGGACCTGTCGTGAGAATGAAGTTGCGCGCCAGCGCCGGCGCGTGCCAGGGGCGGAGTCGCGAGACCCGCGACGTCACGCCTGCCTGGCCATTTCGACAAAGCTGGCGTGCAGCCGCGTATCTCCGGTCAGCTCGGGATGGAAAGCCGTGCCGAAGAGCCGACCGCGCCGGACCGCCACAATCGTTCCGTCCTCCAGCCGACTGAGCACTTGAACGCCAGGTCCTACGTCGCGTACGACAGGCGCGCGAATGAAGACCGCGGGGAATGGACCGCCGCTAATGCCCTCGATTTCGAGATCCGTTTCAAAGCTGTCGGTCTGCCGGCCGAAGGCGTTGCGCTCCACGGTTATGTCAAGCAAATTGAGTAACGGCTGGCAGCGGCCGACGTCCCGCGCCATGAGAATCAATCCGGCGCAGGTGCCCCAGATCGGCTTTCCGGACTGGGCAAGGTCACGGATCGGCTCGCGGAAACCGTAGCGCTCCATCAGCTTGCCGATGGTGGTGCTCTCGCCGCCGGGAATGATCAATCCGGCGATCCCGTCCATGTCGGACGTCTGCCGTACTTCCACGGGTTCGGCGTCAAGCCTGCCGAGCATGGCGCCATGTTCGGCGAAATCGCCTTGAAGCGCGAGGACGCCAATGCGAACGCTCACGCGTGCCTCGTGTCGTTACCACCCGCGACCGGCAAGCATCTCCTCGGGCTGAAGCGAGCTGTTGGCGATACCAACCATCGGCTCACCGAGATTTCGCGAGACCTCCGCGACGAGCGCCGAGTCCTCGAAGTTCGTGGTGGCTTCCACGATTGCTCGGGCGCGCTGGGCGGGATCCCCGGACTTGAAGATTCCGCTACCTACGAAGTTGCCGTCACAGCCAAGTCGCATCATCAGCGCGGCGTCGGCCGGGGTGGCGATGCCACCGGCGGCGAAGTTGACGACCGGCATTCGGCCCAACTCGGCGGCCTCCTGCACCAGGTGCAACGGGGCCTGAATGTCTTTCGCGTAGGCGTACAACTCGTCCGGCCGCATGTGTTGGATCTGTCGCAACTCCGACATTACCCGGCGCATGTGGCGGACGGCCTCGACGACATCGCCGGTACCGGCTTCACCCTTGGTACGAATCATGGCGGCGCCTTCGCCGATGCGGCGCAGCGCCTCGCCGAGGTTTCGGCATCCGCAGACAAACGGCACGTCGAATCCGGACTTGGCGACGTGGTGCTCCTCGTCGGCGGGCGTCAGGACTTCAGACTCGTCGATGTAGTCCACACCGAGCGATTGCAGGACCTCGGCCTCCACAAAGTGGCCAATCCGGCACTTCGCCATGACCGGGATGGTGACCGCGGCCTGGATCTCCAGGATCTTTTCCGGGTCCGCCATGCGGGCCACGCCGCCCTCGGCGCGGATGTCGGCCGGCACTCGCTCCAGGGCCATCACGGCCGCGGCGCCAGCGTCTTCCGCAATCCGGGCCTGCTCAGCGGTGACGACGTCCATGATGACGCCGCCCTTGAGCATCTGCGCCAGGCCGCGCTTGACGGTTTCGGTGTTCTTGCTGACAGAGCCGTTGGAACTCATGGCTACCCCAGACGCATCTCCGCGATGGAGTCTCTAGCTCCTGATTGGAGACTCTTAGCCCACATTCTAGCGTGAGCGGACGCCAGACCTAAGCGGCCTTATCTGTCCTGGCCAAGTGCGCGACCGGGGTGTCCAGTCCGGCTGCAAGCGCGCCATGCAGCACGGCTGACGCCAGCTCGGCATCGACCGGTTCGGCGGCTGCCAGAAATTTCGCCTGGAGTTCGGCGTCGCTGAGTGGTCGTCGGGGGTCGCCGCGCGGGTCCTCGACCAAGACTCGTCGCACTTCGCCGGCAACGGACTCCGCCGTCAATTCGCAACCCCAGCGCTGGGGATAGGCCCGGTCCAGTCCGGCGTGGCTCGCAACCTCGATGCGGTCAGCCATGCGCAGCACCTCAGTGTCCGAGAGATGCGGTTCGTCGAAGCGATCAGGCGTGGGCGGTCCGTGCACCAGGGCCTGGGCCGCGACGTAGTAGACGCTGAATTGGGCGTCCACGCGGTTGGTCGGGCGCCGCTTGGGAGCAGCCGGCTCGGCAACGATGGTTCCGCCACCCGGCAATACGCTGACGGTTACGCGGTGGAGGTCGTCCGGCCGGAAGCCGTTGCTCACTCGGACTTCGCGGCAGGCATCGATTACCGGATGGATGTAGCGACAGCAGGCGTAGGGCTTGATGGCGACATCGAGCAGGGCTGGATGCTCCGGATCAAGCGGCCCCAGGTTTTCGGGTCGCGGGTCATTGCTGAAGGCACTCAGAAGTCCGTAGGTCCCGGTCAGCGCGTCAGGCGGGCCTGGCGTCCCGACCGCCGCCAAATCGGCGGCCACGACCCCGGCATGGGCGGCCCACCCGGCGTTGAGTCGCTTGCCGTCACAGCCGTTATGGACGTAGGCCATTTACCCCGCGGCCATGCCGCCGGCCAGGCCCAGCGCATTGAGAATCCCGTCGGCATCCAGACCCATCGCGCGCGCCGCTGCCACCGCAGCGCCCACGGCGCCCGCGATACCGGTAGGGTGAAACCCGCGGGCATATGTCGCAGGCGCGTTGAGTGCGTCGCCGACCCGCATCGTGACTTCGTACCCCGCAACACCCGCGGCGAGGAGATCCGCCATCGTGCCGCCGGCGCGCTCCACCACCGCCATCGCGGCAGGCCAGACAACCACGCCCGGATGCAGCGAGGACACGTTGGTGACGTCGTCGAGCTCCAGGGCATGTGCCGTCATGCCGTTGGCCAGCGCGGCCGTGGACGCCGGAGCGGAGCCGCGCAACTGAACCGAGGACTCGCCGGGCCCGGCCTGACCCGCATAGGACGCCGCGCGCTCGCCCACCGGCAGGGCGCTGCCGCCGATGAGCACGCCCAGGTAGTCCAGCAGCAGGCCGCGGGCCCGGGCTTCGACGTCCGGCTGCAGGGCGGCCGGGGAAACGGTGGCCGCAAACTCGGCGAGAGCGCGTGAGGGGTTATGCGTCATGCCCACAAGCTCAACTGCGCGTGGCTCGACCATGATGCCAAGCCTCGTCCCAGGCGTGGCGGCGTCGAACCTCGCTTCCGACCGGTCAGTCGCGAGGCGCCGCCCGTTCCCACCGGAGTTGCCCCGACCGTGACGTCCCGTGGATGACCATGGGCGGGGTCGTCAAGAGCAACTCATCACCTGCAAGCTGAATGAACCTCGTCTGCTCCGTCCCGACGCGATTGGGATAGAACGCCGTCTGGATCTTGTGAATCACCCGGTCTCCCAGGAACTCATACCGGCCGGCGTAGGCAATGAACGTGCTGGCCGCCTCCAGCTTCTCCTCATCAGTGCCGCCCAGAATGTCGTTCGACGCAAAGTTGGCCCGGCCGCCGGCCATGATGAGGACGGACATGTAGCCGTCGGCCGTGTACATGATGTAGCCCGAGGCGTCCTCGCCCAACGGGTACGACACCTCATCCCCCGCGTGGGCCTCGTAAGTCACGAGCCGCCAGGCGCCGACCAGCGGGTTCGGGTTCATGGCTCCATCTCCATCGCTTCGCCGGTCGGCCATCTTGCCAATCCGGCGCTAGGCCGTGTCAGCCAGCAAGGCGTCCAGCAAGCGCTGCTTGAGCGCCGCAAAGCCGGCTGTTCCACGCATGTCGCGCGTCCGGGGCCTGGGCAGGTCAACGGCCAAGTCGAGCTGAATACTCCCGGGGCGTCGCGACATGACGTAGACGCGATCCGAGAGCCAGAGGGCTTCCTCGACGTCGTGGGTGACAAAGAGCACCGCCGCCTTGAGCCGCTCCCAGACGTCGAGCAGCCATTCCTGGAGCGCAGCGCGCGTCAGTGCATCGAGCGCGCCGAACGGCTCATCCAGCAACAGGATCTCTCGGTCAAGCAGGACAGTGCGCAGCAGGGCCGCGCGCTGCCGCATGCCGCCCGAGAGTGTGTGCGGCAATGCGTCGGCAAAGCCCTCAAGTCCGAATGAGGGCAGGAGCGACTGCGCACGCCTGCGCGCCACAGCGCGGTCGCCGCCGCCGACCTCGGCGCCCAGCGTGGCGTTGTCCAGCAGCGAGCGCCAGGGCAGCAGCAGATCGCGCTGCGGCATGTAGGCTACGCGACCCGGCGAACCGTCGGTCTCAGCCGCGATTTCGATGGCGCCGTCCGTCGGAGCCTCGAGGCCCGCGATCAGTCCCAACAGGGTGCTCTTGCCGCACCCGCTGGGACCGACCAGCGAGACGAACTCGCCTCGGCCGACTTCCATGCTCACCTCGCGCAACGCACGGAGAGAGTGCCCGCCATTCGAGGCATACGTCTTGGAAACGCCGGACAGCCGCAAGACCGGCGGTCCAACGCCCATTGGCAGCTAGCTGTTCCGGATGAAGCTGTTGTCCATCGCGTCGCCCGTGTTAATCACCCGCGACTGCAAGCCGTTTTGGACCATCCAGTTGGAGTAGGCGTCCCAGACCGACTGCGACTGGTCACCCCAACGGTCGGCGCCCTCGGCGTACCGGGCACTTAGCCACGGCTGACTGCGGCGTACGAGGTCGGCGTTGACGCCCTCGGCATTCGCGATCAGGATTTCGGCCCCATCCTCCGGGTATCTGATCGCATAGTCGTAGCCACGCTTCACCGCCCGCGTCCAGCGCTGGACCACGTCGGGCCGATCGGCAATCAACTGTTCACCGGTGACGAAGACCGGCGTGTAGTAGTCCGGCACGCAGTCGAGGTCCACCATTCGGACGAAGTTCAACTCAACGCCGCGCAACTGGGCCTCGATGCCGGTCCAGCCCTCGAAGATCCAGACGAAGTCGACGTCGCCGCGTTCCCAGGCCACGAACGGGTCGGTGAAGCCGATATCCACAAACTCGATCTGGTTCACGTCGCCGCCGTCACATTCCATGAGCGACGTGAGCACCTGGCGCTCGACGTCGGAGCCAAAAGCCCCGTACTTCTTGCCTTCGAAGTCCCTGGACCGGCGAATGCGACGGTCCACGGGCGAGGCAAAGCCGGAGGTGTTGTGTTGGATGACGGCCGCGATTGAAACCACCGGCACATCCTCAACGCGCGCCAGGGTGACGGCCTCCTGGTAGCTGACGCCGAAACTGGCCGCGCCGGAACCCACCGCAGCCTCAACCCCGGCCGTGCCGGGCTCCACGATCGTGACGTCAAGCTCCTCCTCCGCGAAGTAGCCGTTGGCCTGCGCCACGTAGAGGCCGGTGTGGTTGGTGTTGGGCACCCAGTCAAGCATCACCGTGACGCTGGCCGGACCGGACGATGCTTCGCCGCAAGCGCTGAGCAGCGGAATCGCCGCCGCCGCGCCGAGGGCGCCTAGAGCGCGCCGTCGTGTGAGCTTCATGTTTGAGCCTCCTCCGTTCGAACGTATATCCAGGGCGCAATCCAGCGCCCAACGACATCGACAGCTAGAAACACGGCAACGCTCAAGACCGCAATGACCGCGATGACCGCAAAGACGCGCGCGGTCTGGAAGGAACTGGACGCGCGCAGCATGTAGAGACCGAGCCCCTGGCTGGCGCCAACCCACTCACCGATGACCGCCGCGATCACGCTGTAGCTGGCGGCAATCTTCATGCCGCTGAGCAGCGCCGGGATCGCCGACGGCAGCTTCACCTTGCTGAACACCTGCCGGCGGCTTCCGCCCATCGAGCGCACGAGTGCCTGCATATCAGGGTCGGCATTGCGCAACCCGCCGGCCAGGCTGACCGCGATGGGAAAGAAGCAGGCGAGGGCGACGATCAGGATCTTGGGCGTGATGCCGAAGCCGAACCAGATAGCCAGCAACGGCGCCAGGGCAAAGATGGGAATCGTCTGCGAGGTCACCAACAGCGGGGACAACGCGCGCCGGGCCAGGCCCGACTGGTCGATCAGCGCGGCAACCACGAATGCCAGAACCAGCGCTGCGCCGTAGCCGACGGACGCTTCCAAGAGCGTGCGGGCCGTGTGTGGCGCCAGTTGCGGGAGCGATTCCGCGAACTCGACCACAATCACCGTCGGGCTCGGCAGCAGCCATTCCGGAACGGCGGCCAGCCGGGTAACCAACTCCCAGATGCCGACCAGCGCCGCCAGCACCACAAGCGCCGGAGCGATCCGTGCGAAGCGGCTTCGGTTCATTCGGTGGTTTGGTTCCGATAGGGCGCGACGCGCTCGCGCATCGTGTCCAGCCCGCTGGGCCGCTCCAGCAGGCGGATATTGCTCTGGATCGCGTCGGCGCCTTTGGCGATGGCCGCGCGGTGGGCGTCGATCGCAACCTGCATCAACTCGCCGGCGTCGTCGCCCTCGATGGTCGTTTCCAGCGATCCGACTTCGTAGTTGAAACCAGCTTGCTGGATCAACTCGATGGCCGCGTTGATCGGTTCCAGGTCGTCGCAGCCGGCCAGCGACTGCACTTGAATTGCCAGCGTTGCTCGTGGCATCGCCATCCTCCTCAAGAACGACGAAATCCGCGGGTTGCCGTGCAACCTGCGGATCTGCCCAAGCCTGTTCCCTACGCTGGCATTACCCAGATCAGGTTCCACGGGTCGGTGACGGCGTTGGTCACCTTCTCAGCCGGGCTAGCCCCCGGCTCCCCCACGATTCAGTTGTTGGGGCTCGTCGCAACGCGAGCCGTTACGTCATGCACCTAACGCTCGCACGCGCAAATTGACCTGTCAATTGCGGGACGAACCGTACTCGTGCACCAGCAGCAACATGCCTGAGCCGACCTGCAGCGTCGCTGTTGAGCCGGTGAGTTCATTGCTCACGCCGAGGCTTGTTCCGACCTCCAGGCTGCGGCCGTCAAGCTCGTAGGCCAGGCCGCTGGAGTGGATGGTCTCCACGGGTCCGCCGACCGACAGCAGGGTCACGATGTCGCCCGCCTGACCATGTATCTCGGCTCGATCAGTCAGCAGCCGGACATCGCGGCAACCGTCGGCCAGCACCACATCGCGGTCTCGCCAGTTCGGGTTGGCGAGCAGCAAGACGCTGGCCAGTTCGTGGTCGAGGCGGGCGCCGCCGAAAGCTCCGACGACCACGATGCGCTCGGGGTCGGCTTCCAGCGCGGTCCGCATCGCCAGCTCGGCGTCGGTGGCGTCCTTGGCGGTGGGAAACCGACGGATTTCCACGTCCGGGTTGGCCGCTCGCGCCTGGGCGAACCCCTCCTCGTCCAGCGAGTCGCCGTCGCCAACGATGACGTCGCAGATTCCGCCGGCCGCCGTCACCGCCCCCGCCCCACCGTCGGCGGCGACCACGCGATCCGCCGTTGCTAGCTGCTGAGCGAGAAACGCCGGGTCGATGTCGCCGTTCAGCACCACCAGCACCGTCAGGCCGGAGCCCATGCGACGCCCTCCGGTCTACAGATCCGTTCGGTAGACGTAGCGAACATCCCAGAGTCCGAACAGCGTGGGCGTCAGGTTGCCAAACACATTGCGCACGGCAGTAAGCCGCTCCGAGTGCGTCGTGTAGATCACGGGCACGTTGTCAGCCGCAATCTCCTGCGCCTCGTGGTAAAGCCGAACGCGCTGCTCGTGATCCAGCTCCTGGCTGCCCCGAATGAACAGGGAGTCGATGTCGGCCTCCCAGGTCGTGGCCGGTTCGGACTGGTTCGGGTTCCAGAGATGCAGCGCCTCGCCGCTGTGCCAGAGCGCGATGCTGAAGTGGGGTTCCGAACTGCCGCCGAAGCCAATCAGGATCGATTCCCAACTGTAGCTAGTGGTCAACTGGTCGACGAGCTCGCCGAAGTCAATCACCTCAATGTCGCCCTGAATGCCGATGCTGGTAAGACCGTCCTGGATGATCTCCAGCACTCGGAGGCGAACCTCATTGCGCGAGTTGGTCGTCAACCTGAACCTGATGTTGTTGCCGGCGTAGTCCTCGCGGATGCCGTCACCGTCCCCATCCATCCAGCCCAGGCCGTCAAGGATGGCGTTGGCCTCTTCGATGTCGTATTCGTAGCGCTGCACGTTCGGGTTGTGGAAGTCGCCCGCGGCCGGACTGACGAAGGCCCACTGCGGATAACCCACTCCGTGACTGACATCGCGAATGATGGCGGCCTTGTCCACCGAATGCGCCACGGCCTGCCTGAATCGCGTGTTCTCAAACCAGCGCAACTTTTCGGGCGCCACGAAGGGCTCACCAGTCTCGGCGTCGCTGCCAGGATTCAGGTTGAAGACGAGGAACCTCGAACCGAACGCCGGCCCGCGACTGTAGAGCGTGAAGTTCTCCTCGCCCTGTAACGGATCGAGCGTCGCGAACTCCTCGCCCAGCACACCGTGGACATCCGTTTCGCCGGACCGGAATTTCGGAAGTTCATCGACCAGACCGCCGACAATCTGGTATCTGACTTCGTCCAGGTACGGCAGCCGATTGCCGGCGCTGTCGGTTAGCCAGTAGTTGGGGTTGCGCCGCAGGACGATGCGCTCGTCGTGCTCCAAAACGGCAATGGTGAAGGGACCTGTGCCAATGATCTCGGTCGGGTCGGTGTCGATTCCCCAGACCGAGTTGAATGTCCCGTCGACCACGTGCGGTTCGAGGATATGCCGGGGATATATAGCGTTGCCCATGGAACGCAGGAAGGGCGCAAATGGCACGGGCAGTACGAACTGGACGGTGTAGTCGTCGATGGTGCTGACGGTCATGCGCTCTTCGCGCCACGAGGCGGACTCCTCGTCGAAGACCCGGAATGTGAAGGAGGCGCGATCACCGGTCGGGATGTCGTCGTTGTAGATGATGCGATTGAAGGTGAAGTCCACGTCGTGAGCCGTAAACGGCTGGCCGTCATGCCAACTCACGTCCCGACGCAGGTGGAACGTCCAGGTCAGTCCGTCGTCCGAGTGCTCCCAGGATTGCGCCAGGCCCGGCTCGACCTGGTTGTTCAGCCACGAGGTCTCGGTAAGGCCTTCGAAGAGATAGCCGAGGATTCCCGTGGACGACGAGTCGTTGGCCAGAGCCAGGTTCAAGGTCAGCGGTCCGCCGATGGTGGAGTAGGTGACGCTCCCACCCCGCGCGCCGACGGTGTATTCGAAGGCCTCGGCATTGGCTTGCAATTCGGCGACGGTCGCGCTGCGAGGCCCGGGTGCGGTGTCGGCAGCGGGCGGTGCGACCAGTGGAGTGGTGGCGTAGGCCCACGCCTCGGCCGTCTGATCGCTGTCGGCCCCGAAGGTCTGAACCAGCGGGCCGGGAAGATCGTCGGCGGTCACCGTGTAAGAGGTGAGCACGATCAGGGATTCGTGCGTCGCCAGGTCGCCCAACTGCAACGGCGGGTAGCCCGCGTAGTTCGGTGTGGGGCGATCCGTCTGGTATGGGTAGTGCAGCAGGAAGAGGCCGGTTAGCTCGATACCGCCCGTGTTTGAGATCCGGACGCGGCAGCTCAGCGTGTCGTCGGGCGCTGCCGACTCCCCGTCGCAGGTGGCGCTGACTGACAGGCCCGGCACGCCGGAGTGCGACGCGGCCGCGTTTGACGGGCTCACAACCAGGGCTGCCACCGCAGCGAGAACTGCCAGGATGACGGCAAGACGGATCAAGCGGAATCGGGTCACACGGGTAGCAGACATTCCGGGGTTCAACGGCTTCCGATCGGCACGGGCGTCAACGTCATGTATCAGCTTATGACTGTCAAGCGCATTTGCGGCGGCTGTGCGATCTTCGGTCGGTGCAGCCAACTGCCGAGGGAACAGGCCCATTCCCCTGTTCGGTGAACTCAAGCGTCCCGCGGATGCCGGCGACATTCGATCGCTGACGTTTGACGAGTCCGAATTCCAGCGCCGACACGAGGCGCTGCGGACCGCGATGCGGAACGAAGGATTGGACGCGCTGGTGTGCACCTTTGCGCCCAGCGTCTGCTATGTCAGCGGCTACGAGACGCTGGCGTCGTTCGCGCCCATGTTCCTCGTCGTCGGGACTGACCGCGAGCCGACGCTGCTGGTGGACGACTTCGAGGCCTTCAACGCCATCGTGTCGAGTTGGGTCGAGGACGTGGTCACGTTTCCGTGGGGGGAAGATCCCGCCGCCGTGCTCGTGGACGTGCTGCGGCATCGGGGCTGGGCCAAGGCGAGGCTGGGCTGGGAGCACCATCAGCACGGCGGGGCGCACCAGAGCTACCTGCGCGCCGCGGAGTCGGTGGGCGCCTCGTGGAGCTACGTCCACTTGCTGGTGGACGGGATACGGGCGCGAAAGAGCGCCGCCGAGATCGCCGCCATTCGTTCCGCCGGGGCGATCACGCCGCGCGGATTCGACGCCGCCCGGGCCGAGCTGCGCCCGGACGCGCCCGACACCAGCGTGGCGGCGGCCGCCTATCAGGCGCTGGTGGGCGCCGGCAGCGAGCGCATGTCGATTCAGCCCATCGTCACCGCCGGCCGGAACTCCGGCATTCCGCACACGACGTTCGGGCGTTCACGGCTCACGCCCGGCCATCCGGCGATTCTGGAGTGGGGCGCGTGCGTCAAGCGCTATACCGCGCCCATGATCCGCACGGGCGTGATTGGCGAGCTGGCCGATCCGCTATGGGACGCGATGTACGCGGCGTGCCTGGCGGCGGTGGAGCGAACGATCGCCGGCATGCGGCCCGGCGTGTCCACGCGCGAGCTCGGGGCGCACGCATCCGAGCCGCTGCAGGAGTTGCCGCCGCGCGTCTTCAGGGACGGCCTTCGCGGGTATTCGGTGGGGCTGAGCTTCGAGCCGGACTGGCTGGACGTGCCCGGGCTGCGGATCTGTCCCCCCGACGTCCGCAGCGAGCGGTTGCTGGCCACCTATCCAACGCTTGAGCCCGGCCACGTGTTTCACGTGCGGGCGGTGGTGCGCGACGTGGGCCGGGCGGGCGTGGGCGTGAGCGAGACGGTGGCCGTCACCGCCGACGGCTGCGAGGTGCTGACCGACTATCCGCGCGACCCGATTCGCCTCGACTAGCGGGCGACCGCGAGCGGCCGAGCAATCCGAGCCGGCGGTTTCGGCTGCTGAGTCTCAGGCGAAGCGGTCGGGTCCGAAGGGTCTGAGCAGCGGGTCGTGGCGGCCCTCGCAGACGAGGTCGGCCACGAGTTCGGCGGTGACCGGGGCCAGGGCGATGCCCTTGGTGAAGTGGCCGGTGGCGACGACGAGCCCCTCGACCGGCGTCGGACCGATCACGGGAAAGCCGTCGGCGGATTGCGGACGGAAGCCCATCCACGTCTCCACAATCTCGGCGTCGGTCAGTCCTGGGACGATGGCCGCGGCGTCCGCCTGGACGTGCCGAATGGCGTCCGGATCAATGTGGGCGTCGAATCCCACGTCTTCCTGGGTGGCGCCGAGCGCGATGCGTCCGTCCGCACGCGGCACGATCACACCCTCCGGAAAGTTCACGGATCGACGCGGACCCTCGGCACGGACCGCGCACATCTGCCCCTTGCAGGGCCGGATGGGCAGCCGGAACCCCGGCGCCAGGCCGGCGCACCAGGCGCCCGCGGCCAGGACCACGGCAGGCGTCGCCACGATCTCATCGACCAGGCCCACACCCGTTACACGGCTGCCATCGGTCTCGATGGAGGTTGCCTTCGCTTCCGTTCGCACCTCGACGCCTACCGAGCGAACGGCGGACTCCAGGTCAGCGGCCAGCAGCCGCGGATCAAGCGATCCGTCAGCCGGGAACAAGGCCGCGGTCTCCAGGCGTCCCGTGCACAGCGGTTCCAGGGCGCGCAACTCCCAGGGCGTGAGCAACTCGGCTTCGTATCCGGCCTCCGTCAGCCAGGAAACCCGTGCCGTGAGTTCCGAGGCTTCATCGGCGGTGCGCGCCACAGCCAGCATGCCGTCGGAACACCAGTCCACCTCGTCAGCCCCGACGTTCTTCAGAAACTCCGGATAGGCCGCCAGCGACCGCCGCCCAAGATCAAACAGGGGACCGGGCCCGGCCCCATAGTGGTGGGCGGCGATCACGCCAGCCGCGGCCCAGGTGGACTCGCGTCCCGGTCGTCCGCGCTCGATCAGCGTGACGCGCAGGCCGCGCTGCCGCAGTTCCCAAGCGCAGGCTAGGCCGACGATGCCGCCGCCCACGACGGCGACATCAGCAATCTGCCCGCGGCTCACCGACGTGACGTTCTTGCCTGGAGCAAGCTCCGTTTAGGCTCCGTCCACCGCGGCGCGCAGCTCTTCGCCGTTCTGGGCCCACCAGCTAGACAGGATGCCGATGTCGGTGCCGATGGAGAAGTGGGTGACGCCCATGTCGAGGTAGCGCCTGGCGTGGTCGGGCGAGCCGATTTCGGCGCGCGGCTGAATGCCCATGCCGAGGGCGGTCTTGATGACGTAGGCCTCGGCTTCGCGGACCTCAGGGGCGCCGCCCTGGCCGGGCTTGTCGATGCTCATGGCGTAGTCGGTGGGACCGAACTGGACCATGTCCACGCCGCCGACGCCGATTACGTTTTCGAGATTGCGGACGGCCTCGTCCTTCTCGATCATCAGCATCACGACGGCTTGTTCCAGCGCGTCCACAAAGGCTTGGCTGCCGCCTTCGCGCACGTACCCGGTATCGCGGCGCGAGCCGGCGCCGTGCCGGCCGCCGGTGGACGGCGTGCTGGCCCGAACGGCCTGCACGCACTCGCGCGCTTCCTCCGGCGTTCGCACGTCGGCAAACAGCAGGTTCTGAATGCCCGAGCCGATAGCCCGCACGGTCAGGTAGGTCCGCGGCTCCTGCTCGATCTTCATCATGCCGCTGAAGTTGTCGAAGAGATCGATGGCCCGCCCGATGTTCTCCAGCGCGTAGAGGTCGTAGGGCGCGTACTCGGCCACGAATTCCACGTAGTCGTACTGACCGGTCTGGCCGACCAATTCAACGATGGCGGGCCAGGAGATGAGGACGTGCGTGCTATAGCTGGGCTTGCCGGCGTCCAGCAGTTCGCGAAGACGGTTAGGGCGCATGAAGGCTTACCAATACGTGACGGCTGCCGCGCAGTGTTTCACACCGCCTCGCCCGGCGCCTTAGCGTGCTGCGGTCAGGTCACCAGGTACTCGCGCAGACCGTCCCAGTTGACCTCCATGCCGAGCCCCGGACCCTGGGGCAACCGAACCGTACCGCGCTCGGTCAGTTCCAGTTTCTCGTGGAACATGACCTCGTTCAGGCCCGCCACGTTGGGGTTGTAGAACTCCAGGATCAGCGGCATCGGGAAGGCGGCCAGCAAGTGAATGTGGACCTCCTGCAGGCCGTGCGGGGCGATGGGAATCTCGTAGGCGGCCGCCAGCGCGGCGACCTTGCGGTATTCGGTGATGCCACCGAGCACCATCGCGTCCGGGTTCAGGATGTCCACGGCGCCGGTTTCGAGGAGCTCGCGGAAACCCCAGCGGGTGTATTCGTTCTCTCCAGCCGCGACCGGAACCGTTGACGATCGGGCGGTCGCCGCGCTTCCGCGCATGTTGTCGGGCGAGACAGGCTCCTCGAACCAGAAGGCGTCGTATTCCTCCAGGATGCGGGCCATGCGAACCGCGTCGGCCTGCACGTAGGCGTTGTTGGCGTCCACGAGCAGGTCGATGTCGGGGCCGATGGCGTCGCGGACGGCGCGAATGCGGACCCCGTCTTCCCGCAGCGGGACGGCGCCGACTTTCATTTTGACGGCGTTGGCGCCCTGTTCCACGTAACTGCGCATCTCGTCCTGCAACTCGGCCAGGCCCTTGCCCTCGGCGTAATAGCCACCGGCAATGTAGGCGCGAACCTCGTCCGTGAAGCCACCGAGCACCTGGTAGAGCGGGCACTCAAAGGACTTGGCCACGATGTCCCAGAGCGCGATGTCAATGGCCGAAATAGCCCTGGTCGTCAGACCCTTGCGCCCGAAGATCTTGGGCTGGTAGAGCGAGTCCCAGATTCGTTCGACATTGCGCGGGTCCTCGCCGAGCAGGGCCTGCCGCATGTCGTTGACGGTGGCGATTGTGGCGTCACCCTGCGCCGTTGCCGCGATGCCACCGGCGCCGCAGATCCCGAAACCCTCCAGGCCATCGTCCGTCGCAATCCGCACCACGACGTTCTTGGATGCCGTGTAGGTGTACTTTCCGTTGCTGATTGGGGTGTCGTACGGCTTGGCGTACAGCTCGGCCGTGACGTCAGTGATCTTCACGCGGTGGCTCGCATCGGCTGAAGGGAACGCGCGCAGCAAACCACGAGGGCGGGCCGGCGGTCAATCACTGGCGCGTGACGCTGGGCTGGTTCACCACCACGAATGAAGTCTCAGCCGCCACGGCGCCGTCGACGGTGATCTCCACGGCGTGCTCGCCGACGCAGTTGGTCTCGTCCACGTAGAAGGCAAAGAACCCGCGGCGGAGCGGCTGCTGCGGACCGGTTTCGTATTCGCCGCCGCAGCTGCCGGAACTCCAGCGGAAGCCAAGCCGCGCGCCCGCGCGCACATCGCGGAACTCGACGCTGATGTAGATCCGGTCGTCGAGTCCGAACACGTCCGACACGTCCTGCGGACGCTGGAGTCCGTCCACGGTGAGCGCGGTGGCGATGCGACCGATGTTCGCGCGCAGCGGCGTGGTCGCCGGCATAGGACTCGGCGAGGGCGGCGCCACCGGCGCCTGGGTTGCCGTCGGCGATGCCGTGGCGGCCGCCGTGGTTGGGTCGGGGGACGGCGACGGCGATGCATCCGGCGGAGCGGCTGGCGACGGGCTTGGCGAAGGCGGCGCCACCG
>JAPPFO010000204.1 GCA_028875175.1 Chloroflexota bacterium
GGTGACGGTGCGGGCCGAGGCGGTGGGCGCGGCGGAGTCCGACGTTCGCCTTGGCTTGCAAGGACCGAAGACCATTAGCCGAGCCGCCGAGGAGGCCGGAATGGTGCGCCCTGGCCTGCGTATCGGCGAGCTGGACGGCCACCCGATCGGCGTGGCGCGCATCCCGGTGGGCAGCGCGCGTTCGGTGATGACGCTTGAAGAGCTGATGGCGCTGGGAGCGCGCACGTTCCTGATCGCGGGAGCCACCGGGGCGCTTAAGCCGGGCATCCAGGTCGGCGACTACGTGATCGCCACCAGCGGATTACGGGAAGAGGGCGCCTCCTATCACTACCGGCCGCCGGAGCACCCGGCCCGCGCCAATGGGCCGGCTGCCCGGGCGCTTATCGACGCCGCCCAGACCAGCGAGCACGCCTGCCACGCCGGCCGCGTGTGGAGTACCGACGCTCCCTACCGCGAGTTCACCGGCAAGGTCCACCGCTACGGTCAGGACGGTGTGCTGAGCGTCGACATGGAGGCCTCCGCCCTAATGATCGTCACCGAGTTCCGCGGCGCCGATCTGGGGATGATCCTGACGGTCAGCGACCTCGTCTACCGCCGCGATTGGCCCAACATCTTTGGTACCGACGAGTACCGGGCAAACTGCATGGATATGGCCGACGTCATTGTCCGAGCCGCCCGCGACCTGCTTGCCGGGACCGGTTAACCCGGATCGCTTGATGGCCGGGTCACCGTCCGGCTGGCTGAACCATTACGGCGATTCGACCCCGGTCATCGACCCGGAGTCGCACATGCGCGAGCTTGCCGGGCGCGGGGACGGCGACGCCCTAGCGCGCTGCCCGGCGCTGGTGATGGGCGGGTTCATCGATCCGATGGTCGCCCCGATCGCGGAGGCCACGGGGGCCGTCGATTCCAACCTGAAACCGAACCTGCGTATCGGCCAGTTGGACGGTCACCGAGTGGGCGTGGCGAATGTACCCGTCGGCGCGTCCCACGCCTCGACCCTGCTGGAAGAACTGATCGGCCTTGGCGCCCGCACGCTCCTGATTGCCGGCGCCACGGGCGCCCTGCGGCCGGGGATCGACGTCGGCGACCACGTGATCGCCACCAACGCGCTCCGCGAAGAAGGCACGTCGTACCACTATCAGCCGCCGGAGCATCCGGCGCGCGCCGATGGGCCGGCTGCCCGGGCGCTCATCGAAGCCGCCGGATTCAGTGAGCACGCATCCCACGCCGGTCGCGTGTGGAGCACGGACGCCCCGTACCGGGAGTTCACAGGAAAGGTCCAGCGCTACGGCAAGGACGGCGTGATTGGCGTCGACATGGAGGCCTCGGCGCTGATGATCGTCTCGGAGTTTCGCGGCGCCGATCTCGGCCTGATTCTCACCGTCAGCGACCTGGTCTACCGCGGCGACTGGCCCAACATCTTCGGCACCGACGAATACCGGGCAAACTGTGCGGACATGGCGAGCATCGTGGTACGCGCCGCCCGCGCGCTGCTTGCCGGGAAGGACACGACCGATGGCTGACGCGCCCCGCATCAATCGTTGTATCGAGCTTCGCGAATCCGGCGAGCCGCTGTACTACACGGGGATGTCGGAGCGCCTGACGTATGAGCGCGGCCGCGACATGGTCGACACCTTTGCCGACTTCATCCTGGTGGAGTTTGAGCATCACGGGCTGGATACCCGTGGGCTGGTGGACTTCATGCAGGGGCTGCGCGACGCCGGACCGACACCCAGCGGGCACCGCACACCGACGGTCTTGTGCACGCTGCCCGTGAACGGGCTTTCCGAAGACGTGGTGCGGGCCAACGACTGGCAGATCCGGCACATCCTGGCGACCGGCGTGCACGGCCTGGTGCTATGCCACGCGCGAACGCCGGAGGCGGTGCGCGCCTTCGTGGAAGCGGTCCGGTATCCGCACGCCACGGTGGGCGTCGGCGAGGGCCTGGGCGAGGGCACCCGCGGCATGGGCGGCCAGGGCGTGGCGGCTGAAATCTGGGGACTGGATCCCATGGACTACATCCGTAAGGCCGATCCGTGGCCCCTGAACCCCGAGGGCGAACTGATCCTGGGCCTCAAGATCGAGGACCGCCAGGGCATGCAGCGAGCATTCGACATTACCGCCGTCCCCGGCCTGTTCTTCAGCGAATGGGGGCCCGGCGACATGGGCGTCTCCCACGGCCACTCCGACTGGCACGACCCGCCCTATTCACCGGAGATGGACCACGCCCGCAACACCATCCAGGCGGCCTGCGAAGCGGAAGGGCTGGCCTTTCTCTGTAGCTGGGCCGATCCGAACATGGACGACGAAGCCCGCATCCGCCACCTGTTGCAGAACGTCGGGGCGGAGATCGTCAGCGGCGGCGAGGAGATGGCGCGCATCGGGAGGCAGCTCACCGGCCGGCCGACGCCCTGACCCGCGCGCGGCTTCCGGTCGATAGTGGCAAGCTGAAAGCCTGACCACCACAACGAGGCACACGCCATGAGAGTCGGATTCATTGGCCTGGGCGCCATGGGCCTGCCGATGGCCCGCAACCTTCGATCGGCCGGATTTGACGTCGTCGTGCATAACCGCAGCCGCGGCAAGGTCGATGACTTCGTGGCCGCCGGCGGCGAGGCCGCCAGCAGCCCGGCCGAGATGGCGGCGAGCGTGGACGTCGTTTGCGCCTGCCTGCCGATCCCGCCGGTCTGTGAGGACGTATTTCTCGGACCCGACGGCGTCATCGAGGGCGCCGGCGAGGGCCAGCTCTGGATCGACTTCAGCACCAATGGCCCCGACACCTCGCAGCGCATCAGCGACGCGGCGGCGGGCAAGGGCTGCGGTTACCTTGACGCTCCGATCAGCGGTGGCGTTTGGGGCGCGGAGGCGGGCACCCTGGCCATCATGGTGGGCGGCGAGGCTGCCGACTTCGAGCGGGGCGGTCCCGTATTTGACGCCGTGGGCGCCAACATCCGCCATTTCGGGGCTTCCGGCAGCGGCAGCGTGGTCAAGCTCTGCAACAACCTGATCGGCGCCGCCACCAACGCCGTGATCTCCGAGGCCTACGTGGCGGCGGTCAAGTACGGCATCGACCCGGCCGCCATGTACGAAACGCTGCAAAGCGCCACCGCCGCCAGCCCCGGCCACGAGCGCATGGTCAAAGACAGCGTGCTGGAGCGGAACTTCGATGCCATGTTCGCGCTCGACCTGCACGCCAAGGACCAGCAGTTGGCGGCCGACCTGGGCAAGCTGACGGGGGTGCGCCTGGCGGTGACCAGCACGGTCAACGAGCTGTACAAGGAAGCCCAGGCGCGCGGCTACGGCGGCCAGAACACCACCGCCATCATCCGCCCGCTGGAGGACCTGCACGGCGTGACGGTGGAGCCGGCGTCGTAGCGAACTCGCCGCATTCGACATTGCGACCGGGGCCGGCGGCCTCGGCGCGCCCGCGTTTCACCCGCTAAGGAGACCCGCCCGTGGCCGATGCGATCAAAGTCCTGGGGATTTCGGGCAGCCTGCGCCACGGCTCGTACAACAGCGGCCTGCTGCGCGCCGCCACCACGGTGCTGCCGCCGGACGTGGAGATGACCATCTTCCCCCTGCACAACATCCCGCTCTTCAACTCGGACGTGGAGCGCGCGGGCAATCCCGAGCCGGTTGCCGCCATGCAGCAGGCCATCGGGGCCGCCGCCGGCTTGCTGTTCGCGGTGCCGGAATACAACTACTCGATCAGCGGCGTGCTCAAGAACGCGATCGACTGGGCCTCGCGCGGCCGGCCCTCGACCCTGGACGGCAAGCCGGTGGCCATCATGGGCGTCGGCGGCCGGCAGGGCACGGCGCGCGCCCAGATGCACATGCGCCAGATCGCCCTGCACAACAGCCTGCGGGTGATGATCGATCCCGAGTTGCTGCTAGCGCGGTCGCGCAGCAAGTTTGATCCGGACGGGAATCTGACCGACGCGGACACGCGCGAGCAGTTGCGCGAGTTCATGGCGGCCTTTGACGAGTGGATCCGGCACTGCCGCGTGGATCCGACGCTGCGGTTCGCCTGAACGCCGGGGCGCCACGACTTCGAACCCAGGGCTCTCGAATGACCCGACTTACACTTACCGCGGCCAACGACCCGGCCGCCTGACTGGAGCGCTGCATGCCGCCCGCAACCCCCATCACCGTCGCGCATGGCGACGGGATCGGCCCCGAGATCATGCCCATCGTCCTGGAAATCCTGGACAAGGCGGGCGCGCAGCTTGCAATCGAGACCATCGACATCGGCGAGCAGGTCTACCTGCGCGGCAACCCGGCCGGCATCGACGACGCGGCCTGGGAGTCCATCTATCGCACTCGCGTATTCCTGAAGGCCCCCATCACCACCCCCCAGGGCCGCGGCTACCAGAGCCTGAACGTCGCCACCCGCATCGCCCTGGGGCTCTACGCCAACGTGCGGCCGGCGGTGACCTACCACCCCTACGTGGAAACCAAGCATCACCCGGACATGGACGTGGTGCTGGTGCGCGAGAACGAGGAAGACCTCTACGCCGGCATCGAGCACCGGCACACGGCCGACGTGATGCAGTCGCTGAAGCTGATCACCCGGCCGGGATCCGAGCGCGTTATTCGCTTCGCCTTCGAGTACGCCCTGCATCACGGCCGCAAGAAAGTGACCGCCTTCGCGAAGGACAACATCATGAAGATGTCGGACGGTCTCTTTCACGAGGTCTTCGACGAGGTGGCGGCGGACTATCCGGACCTGGAGAACGAGTACTGGATCGTCGATATCGGCGCCGCCAAGCTGGCCGACACGCCCGAGATGTTTGACGTGGTGGTGCTGCCGAACCTCTACGGCGACATCCTGTCGGATGTAGCCGCGCAGATTGCCGGGTCGGTTGGCCTGGCCGGCGCGGCGAACATCGGCGACAGCGCCGCGATGTTCGAGGCCGTGCACGGCTCGGCGCCGCGGAGGGCCGGTCAGAACCTGGCCAACCCCTCCGGCCTGCTCACGGCCGGCATTCTCATGCTGGATCACATCGGCCAGGCCGAGGTGGCGGCGCGCGTGCAGAACGCCTGGCTGCGGACGCTGGAAGACGGCGTCCACACCTACGACATCCACAGCGAAGCTCACAGCACGGCCAAGGTCGGTACGCGCGAGTTCGGGCAGGCCGTGGCCGACCGCCTGGGCGAAATGCCCGGAACCCTGCGACCCGCCGCATTCGGCGTCGGCGGCCCCATGCCCGTCATCGAGGCCAGCGCACGCGAGACGCAACCCGTCAAGCAGACCGTGGGCGTGGATGTGTTCCTGGACTGGAGCGACGGCACGGCGGCGGACCTGGCGCAGCGCCTGCAGGCAATCGCCGGCAACGGTCTCGGCCTGAAGATGATCAGCAACCGTGGCGCCATCGTCTGGCCGCAGTCCATGGCCGGCGGGTTGCTGGTGGACCACTGGCGCGCCCGCTTCATGGCCGACAACGGCGCGGCCATTGACCACGCTGAGATCGTCGACCTGCTCGGCCGCATCGGCGGCGCCGGCCTGGACTTCATCAAGACCGAGAATCTCTGCACCTTTGACGGCAAGCCGGCGTACTCGCAGGCCTAAAGGAGTGAGACGGCCATGACTGACTCGAGCGACACCCCGCGCGTCGGCATCGTGATGGGCAGCACGTCCGATTGGGACGTGATGCAGCGCACCACCGCCACCCTGCGTGACTTCGGCGTGCCCTACGAGGTTCGCGTGCTCTCCGCCCATCGCACGCCGGACGAGACCGCCGAGTGGGCGCGCAGCGCCGACGAGCGCGGCATGCGCGTTCTCATTGCCGCCGCCGGCGGCGCCGCGCACCTGGCCGGCGTGGTGGCCGCGCACACGGTGCTGCCCGTGCTGGGCGTGCCCATGCAGGCCTGGTCGCTGGACGGCCTGGATTCGCTGCTGGCCATGGCCCAGATGCCCCGCGGCATCCCGGTCGCCACCCTCGCCATCGGCAGCGCCGGCGCGGTCAACGCCGCCCTGCTGGCCGTCGAGATCCTGGCGCTGGGCGACCCTGAGCTTCGGCAGAAGCTGGTCGACTTCCGCGCCCAACAGGCCGAAGAGATCCTGGGGTCCAGTCTTGAGTAGCTAAGACTCAGTTATGGACTGGAATGCACTCATGAAGTAACCCGTCACTTCGCTTCTGCATAGCTGACTTGCTGTCAGCAAATTCGTGGTGCGCTGTTCTATCTACCACCAACGTAATCGAACAAGTCAGGGGCGAGTCTCTCCAATGCTATAGCAACGGCCTCCTCGTCAACGTCGAAACCGATGTACTTTCGTCCTACCGCCTTTGCGGCCACGAGGGTTGAACCACTTCCACAGAATGGATCAAGAACCACTTGGTCACCAATTGTTGTCAGAGATATGAGGGCTTGAAGTAGTCGAATTGGCTTCTGCGCCACATGGTGACCCGACTCATTTATCCCAAATCCAGATCGTAATACGTTATCAGGGGCATGCTCAAATCTCACAAACTCATCCTGACAGAAGGCACCTACTTCATGTTGGATAACATTGTCGGCAATTGTGGAACCGATCTTGTATGGCTTAACGAACCACAAGACGGGTTCAAATGTCGGCCGCAGATTGCCAACTCTCCAACCTTCCCAATTATCCGCGTTTCTAATGTCCCCACGTCGCTGGAATACAACACTCAAACGCTGAGCTCGATAGGGTGCCGACGGCCGGATCCATGCTAGCGTGTCTTTTAGCGTAAAGCCAGCATCTTCTAGTGCAACGATGCAGCGATGCGAAAGGCGCCTGCCAGCGAACACCATTGCTGACGCACCAGGCTTCAGGACACGAAACCAATCCCGAGCAAACTTTCCGCACCACTGTTGATACTCTTGAGGAATTTGTCTGTCGGCTCGTGACCAGCCATTGAGTGGCTTCCCTCGAGAACGAAAAACGTCGCCTGCCTTGACTTGAGCTGGGCTAGCACCTAACAATGCTGAATTGGTATTGTTGTGAAGTACATCCCAGTCAGCAACACCTATCCCATACGGGATGTCGCTGAGTATTAGATGTATACTCCTGTCAGGTAGCTTTCTCACGGACTCCAATCCGTCAGCGACCGTGACAGAGTTCACTTCGACTCCGCCGAGTCTTGATTTCTCTCGGTTAGTCACCAATCAGCGCTCCAATAGACTCCCAAATTGCAGGTTCTTGACCCTGAGAATACTCGAGTCTATAGTGCTCCGTTTAAGCAACTCATCAATAGCCTCCTGTCGCGACAAACCAAGCAGGCGATTTCGCGCAAGGGTTAGATGTTTGAGCGACTCGTCTTTGGCGATTTGCAGTCCTTCCAGAGATAGCTTCTTCTCGGACTCCCAGATTCCTGCCTCTGGCGGCAAGGACTCGACAAGTGCATGGTTGATGGCCGTCCAATAGTCGCTTGCACTCTTTCCCGGATGTAGCACACCTACAGTTTTCAGTAACTTGTGAAGCAACTCCTCGGAGGAGTCCTTATCTTTAGCTTCGGTCAATGACACTAGACATGCCAAGTGCGAAAAGCTCAGAAGGCAAACGTTTCTTGCTATAGCCTGCTGATATATCTGACTGTTCCCCGATAGGAACTGGTAGATGGGCCCCACGATTATCGCATAGTCTAGACCGTTTCTCCAGCTGTCCATCGACTGGACTTTGAAGTCTTTCTGATTCCTAGCGGTTCGACTTAGTCTGAATACCTTGGCGTCGGCAACTAGAGAAAAGTTCTGTGCTCTAGCCTGGACATCGGCAGTATCCGCCCGGGCATCGATCACCATGCTGCTGAGACCTATTGCCTCAAAACTCACGCTAACTACAGCATCAGTATACTTAGAGTAGAGCTTTTCCTCGGATGAACTAGGAGAGTACTGTTCAGGTACGGCACCACACACTCGTAGGTGATCAAGAATCGCGTTGTTGCCGTCTCGCGCAATCTCCTTCTTTAGAGACTTGACCACTCCTAAAGAATGATCGCGAAACCGCCCAGAAGTGTTGCTAAGATTGGCCACCCAAAGGGATCTTCTCAGCGACATGGAATTGTGTGCTGTCATAGCGAAGTAAAATCCTCAATTCCGTACGGATCATTTGGAACGTACTGGGCGACGCACACTTCGGTAGTCTCAAGAGTCTTGATTCCAAAAACCAAGTCTCCACGATCTCCGGAAGTGGTCTTGTAACACACAGGGTTGATTCTATACGACCGACTCGAAGTCGTTGCCGACCGCCGCCGGGCAACGTGCGGAGGCGGCGCTTCGCTCCTCGTGGACCGACAGTAAAGTCGTGTGGCGACCATGAGGGTGCTTTGGCGATACTGCTGGTGCGCGTACCGAAGAAGCGGTCAGCATTCAAAATGCTCGCCATCGAAGGCGGCCAGCCCGCCGTAACGGCGCCGATTGATGACGGCTGGGAGCCGATCACCGAGCTTGAGCGCAGCCTGGTGAACGGTGCGCTGGAAGCCGGTTCGGCCGTTTACGACGAGATCGAGAAGTTTGAGGCCGAGTTCCGCGACTTCGTTGGCGCACGTTTCGCCCTCGCCGTCTGCAACGGCACCGCCGCCCTGCACTCGGCCATGTTCGCCGCCGGCGCGTCGCTCGGGCGCGAGGTCATCGTGCCGTCCGTCACCTGGCACGCCTCCATCTCGCCGGCCCTGCACTGCGGCGCGTCGCCGGTGTTCGCCGACGCGGACCCCGAGACGTTCTGCATCGACCCGGCGGACGTGCGCCGCAAGCTCACCGACCGCACCTGCGCCATCGTCGCCACCCACGTGTACGGCAATCCGGCCGACCTGGACGCGCTGCTGGACATTGTGGACGGCACCGACATCACCCTTATAGAGGACGCCTCCCACGCCCACGGCGCCACCTGGCGCGGCCGGCAGGTCGGATCCGTCGGCCACATCGGCTGCTTCAGCATGCAGGCCAGCAAGCCGATCAGCGGCGTGGAAGCCGGAGTTGCTACCACGAACGATCCGAACCTCTACGACCGCATGGCCGCCCTGGGCCACTACGGTCGGGTCAACCAGTTGCTGCAAACCGATGCGCTGCGCGACCTTGGCCGCATTGGCCTGGGCGTCAAATACCGCGCCAACCCGCTCGGCATCGCCCTGGCCCGCGCCGGCCTGGAACGACTGCCGGAGCTCAACGAGCGCCGGGCGCGCTGGTTCGCCCGCCTCGACGCCCTGCTGGACGACGTCCCCGGCGTCTACCCCCAGCGCCCGTATGAGGCGGCTGAGCGCGGCGGTCTCCTGCTCTATACGGCGCGCATCGATCCCGACGAAATTGGCGCGCCTATCCGGGCCATCCTGGACGCGCTCGCCGCCGAGGGCGTCGGCATCCACCCCGACCAGCCGTCGGCCCTCTACGGCGCCATGCACCTGCAGCCGCTGTTTGGCGAATTCCCGTTCGAGGGCCTCGGCGGCCCCTGGGGGGACCTGCCAGCCGACGTTCGGCCGCCCTGCGGCCCGGGCTCCCTGCCGGTCAGCGAACGCCTCAACGCCACCTGCGTCTGGCTGCCAACTCCGGTCGATCCCTCCGATGCCTGGGTCGAGCAGGTGGCCGCGGCCTTCGAGAAAGTGGCCGCCAGCGGCGAGCGCCTCACGAAACAGGCGCGGAAGGACTCTTGACGGCGGCGGCTCCCCGGACGCTGCCGTTTCGGTCGCGCGGCGGGAACGATCCGGGCCGCCTTGACGCCAGGTTTCAGCCGGCGAGCGGTCCGACGGTCCGTGGCCGCGACCTGGGGCTCACCGCGGGGGCCGTGGGGACCTGGGAGTTCCGGATCATCGTCGAGGCACCCGTCGCAGCGGGCGGCGGCTTCCTGTTCGAGCGCCACGGGTTCCTGCTTTCCCACAGCGTGCAGAACACCCGCCCGCGCGGCCGCGACTACGTAACGCTGCACGCGGCAACCGCCGCCGGCGTGCGGCTGGAACTCAATGAGCTCAACCAGGCGCATTGGCCTTCGTTTGCCCGCATCGTCGTCGATCGTGGAAGCCTGGCCCCGGGCGACGAGTTGCGCCTGCTGATCGGCGACACCAGCCAGGGCGGTTCCGGCAGCGAGGTCTATGACGTGGTCTGCCAGGGCCGCATCGTCGTATCGGCGGATCGCAGCGGCGGTCTGGCCTACCGGCAACTTGCCGCGGGCGAGGTTCGCGTCCACGTGAGGTCGGACCCCGAACCAGCGCTGCTTCGCCTCCTGGGACCCTCCATCGCCCAACCCGGCCAGCCGCTCCGCCTGCACCTGGCCGCCTATGACCGCAACCACAACGTCTGCACGCAATACGCGGGAACCGTGGACCTCCGCGATGCCACGTCGTCACTGGACGGCCTGCCGCCGCAGATCACGCTCGGACCGGACAACCAGGGCCTCGCCATCATCCAGGGCGTCAAAGCCCAGCAGCCCGGCCTGATCCGCATCGAGGCGCACGACCGCAAGCATGGGCTATCCACCCTGGGCAATCCGCTCCTCGTCCAGTCCAACCCTGAGTCGCTCATCCTCTGGGGCGACCTGCACTCACATAGCTGGGGCGACATCAGCATGGGCCTGATGGACGACCCGACGCCGGTCCTGCACCCCGTGGGGCGCCACGCCCAGGCCCGCGGCCAGGCCCGGCTCGACTTCGCAGCGCCCGGCCCAATGGCGCCGCCCGACCAGTCGCACCGGCCCGCAGTCTGGGAGGCCCACCAGGCCGCCTACCGCGCCAACGACGAACCGGGCACCTACGTGCCGTTCCTGGCCGCGGAGGCCCACCCCAACGTCGGCGGCGACCGCAACGTGGTCTTCCGGGATTGGGCGGAGCGCCACGCGCCCACCTGGTCGGCCATGGATTACCTGGTGGAGACCTATGGCGACCGCGACGACGTGCTGCTCGAAGCCCACATCGGCGGCGGCCCCGCCGACTGGGACGCCTACCCTACGGCCCGTGAGCCGGTGGTCGAAGTCGCCAGCGGGCACGGCGCAGGCGAGTGGCTGCTGCAGCGCGCATTGCGCCACGGCCACCGTCCAGCCGTGATCGCCTCCGGCGACACCCACCTGCCGCTGCTGGCCGCGCCCATGGCCGCGCACCACTACCGCGGACGCTTCGGCAACCATCTGCACATCCGCGACTGCGCCATCGGCTGCGGCCCCGTGGCCGCCGTGCGCGCCGCCCAGTGCGAGCGCCACGCCATCTGGGACGCCGTGCTGAACCGGCAGACCTACGCGACAACTGGCGCGCGCATCATCCTGGACGTGACTGCAAACGGCATTCCGGCTGGCAGCGAAATCGAAATCGACGAAACGCCCCGCATATCCATCACCGCCCACGCCTGCGCGCCGATTGAGCGCATCGACCTGATCCGCAATGACCGCGCCCTGGCCGCGTGGCGCCCCAACGCGCTGGACGCCACGCTCGAGTTCGAGGATGCGTCGCCACTCCCGGAGGCCGCCTACTACGTCCGCCTGCGGCAGACCGACGCCGAGTTCGCCTGGAGCACCCCCATCTGGATCACCTGCCGCGCCGGCAGCCCCGACGCCGACCGTGGTCTGCCGGCCTGGAACCAGCACGAGTCTCTGGACCTGACCGCTATCCGGCCCAACGACGCCGAAGCCTTCGAGCAGCAACTTCTCGACTACCTGGCGGCCAACGAAGACCCAGGCCGTTTCCACGACCTCACGCCGATCCGCATCGTGCACGAGATGCCCGGGCGCGCCGCCCTCTTCCATGCCTTCCTTGGTCAGGACCGCGAACCCATCTCCATCCGCTGGTACGTTGACTTCGCGATGCCGCGCCTGCGCCTGGACTGGGGCTGGCGCGACTTCGGGACCCGGGACGGCGGCTGAGCGCGGGCAACGCGCAGCCCGGCGGGCCCTGGCAGCCGTCCCAGGCGCCCGGTCCCGCATCTAGTGGCCTATATTCGATCAGGCTTCGCGGGCGGAGAGGTAACGAATGAAGCGCGTATTACTGGCAATCATCGGCGTCGTCTTGCTACTTGGAATCACGGCCTCGGCAGCCCTGGCCGAATGGCCGACCAGTTGCGTGGAGCTGAACGACGTCATCGAGACCGGCCTGGGCAACGACCACAACGTCGGCATTTACCAGCGCGTCCACGGCGAGGGGGCCGAGGCCGCCTGCCGGAGCGACCATCGGGACTCCGGCTTCCGGTTTGGCGCGCGTCCCTTCCAGCTTCCCTCCAAGTCTGATCCCGCTGCCTACACGCAGGCCTTCGTCGAGCGCGCCATCGACCGCTACAACAATGACGGCCTCCAAGCCACGCTCGCGTACTACAACTCCCCGGCGAGCGTCGACGGACCGTGGTACGTCTTCATCTTTGACGAAAACGACGTGCTCGTCGGCCACGCGCCGACCCCGTCAATCGTCGATCTCCATGCGCGCGATGTCCTGGGTCCGGACGGTTACCCCACGGGCCTCCAGGTGGTGGCCGACGCAACGCCCATGGGCGCCTGGACGTCCTACACGTGGGTGAACACCGCGACCGGCGAATCCCAGACCAAGCACTCCTGGGTCGTCCGGCACGACGGCCTGGTCTTCGGTTCCGGCTGGTACGAGCCGGGCCCGTCAAAGACCGACCCGGCCGGGTATGCCCAGGCCCTGGTGCAGCGGGCGGTCAGCCTGCACGCCTCGCTGGGCACGGACGAAACGCTGGCCTTCTACAACACGCCGCAGAGCGCGGACGGCCCCTGGTACGTCTTCGTCCTTGAAGACCGCGCCGGCGTGCTCTACTCGGTTGCCAACGCCAACCGTCCCGACATCGTCGGCAAGACCCGCGAACGCATTGACGCAGAAGGCTTCAACTACGGCGAGGCCTTCGCCGCCGTAACCGAGGAGAGCGGCGGCGCCTGGGTGAGCTATCTGTTCACCCACCCGCAGACGCGCCAGGACGCTCGCAAGCACTCCTGGACGGTTCGCGTCGGCGATCTGATCTTCGGCGTGGGCTGGTACGAAGGGATTTAGCGAACCGCTTCATCACGCCGCTGGCCTGATCCTGGCGACCCAGGCCGGCGGCTTGGTGGGCGCCGGCGGCCCCTGCCAGGCGCGGCGGATCGCGATTCCCCGATGCCTGGATGCCATAGGCTAAGCACAGCTTGGCTCACCCGGAGCGTGAACTCATGGCGAACCCCGAGGCGGTCTTTCAACGACATTGGGACGCGGTGCAGTCCGGCGATTTCGACGCCATCGCCGCCGACTATGCGGCCGATGCCCGGCTCATGCAGCCCAACCAGGTGCAGGTCGGACACGATGGCTGCCGCGCCTTCTTCAAAGCTCTCTTCGCCGACCTCGCGGGGTTCGCGGCACAGCAGGAATCCGTAACCGTGGAGGGCGACGCCGTGCTGCTCACCTGGTCGGGTACCCACGAGGACGGGCGTACCGCCCAGGGCGTGGACACCTTCGTTATCAGCGACGACCTGATCCACGTCCAGACGCTCGTCTACCAAATCAGCTAGGCACGGCCATGCCGCCGGGCCGAACGGTGGGACTAGACTCAATCCCTGTCGACCTGACGTTGGAGAAGTCATCGTGACCGTTGACGAGACGCAACGCGCGCGAGTGCGGGCCGAGTTGCCCGAAGTCGAGTGGATTGAAGACGCGGATCTGGCGACCAGGGTCGTGGAAGCCTGGGCGCTGGCGCTCTCCCAGAGTTCCTTCAGCGCCATCGCCGACATCCGTGGCTCAGGCAACCCCGACACCCCGCCGCTCGAAGATGGCACGCAGACCGACCACATCCGCGGCGTCACCCGTCTTGCGGTATCCATTGCCGACGAGCTTGGAAGTCTCTTCACCGGCCTGGAATACGACCGCGACCTGCTGATTGCCGCCGCTCTCTGCCACGACGTCGGCAAGCCATGGGAGTTCGATCCCGAGAACCAGGCGCGTTGGGCCGCCAAGCGCGGACGCACCGGCTGGCCCTCCATCCGCCATCCCGGATACGGCGTGCACATCTGCCTGACCGTGGGCCTGCCCGAGGAAGTCGCCCACGTGGCCGGCGGCCACTCGGGCGAAGGCGAACTGGTCCAGCGCAGCCTGATCAACCAAATCGTCCACCAGGCCGACTACGCGTTCTGGCGCGTGTTGCAGGCCGGGGGGCAGTTGGTGGAGGACTAGGGCGCCGGCGTCGCCGGCCGGATCTCCAGCCGCTCCTCCTCGTTTCGCACCGCCTCGCCGGCCAGCCCCGCAATGTCGGCGCCGCTCAGGTCAAACGTGAAGCGCCCCGCCGCGTCACCGCCCGGGTTTCGTCCCTCCGCGTCCAGCACCGCGATGCGGACATCGGTTCCACGCACTCGCAACGCCGCGTCGTCGCCGCCCAGCGTGTAGCTCACCGTGCCGTCGGCTTGAATCTCGTTTTCAACGGTCACGTTGGGGTCCAGCAGCAGCACGTACGCATCGAACGCGATGCGCAACTCAACGCTGCCGCCCTCGACGATTCGACTCACCGTGGCCGTGCCGCCGCTGCCGTCTACGACCCGCGTGCCCTCCAGGTCTCCCACGCGCGGTCGCAATTCCTGCTCAATCACTCGCGACACAAACGTGCGCATCATGCGCGCGGTCCGTTCCTCGGGCGTCGGCGTTGGTCCCGTCGGCGGCGATTCCAGCGTCGCCTCGTCCACGTCGATCGCAAGCACGACGATGGCCGCCGCGATCAGCGCCGAGGCCAGCCCGGCCAGGAGCCAGTTTCGACTCACCCCGTGGCGCCCGGCGCCAACTCCGCCGCCAGTACGCGCACCCGCTCCGCAATATCGTCCCGAACGCGGCGCACCACCTCGATCGGCTGACCGGACGGATCGTCCAC
>JAPPFO010000189.1:0-8435 GCA_028875175.1 Chloroflexota bacterium
TTTTCTACCACATGCTTAAAATTCGTCTCCCCCGGCCGGGGCGAAAGACGCGCCCCAGCTACCGGGTGGTGGTGGCCGTGGCGCGGGGGGCGCTCGACGGCCGGCGCATCGCCGAACTTGGCTATTACGACCCGCTGACCGACCCATCGACCGTCCGGCTGGACGTGGCGGCGACCGAGGACTGGATCCGCAAGGGCGCGCAGCCGACCGACCGGGTGCGGAAGCTGCTGGAGATTGCCAAGAACACACCGCAGCCGCCCGCCGCAGCCGCCGGGCCCAGCGCCTAACGTCGTCGCATGGACGAACTGGTCGAGTTCATCGCCCGCAACCTGGTGACGGAGCCTGACGCGGTGCGCGTGAACCGGGTCCAGCGCAACCATCTGAGCATCTACAAGCTGTACGTGCACCCCACGGACATGGGCCGGGTGATTGGACGGCAGGGGCGGGTTGCCCGGGCCATTCGCGCGGTGATGCACGCCGCGCCGATCGGCGGCGACCGGCGGCTGGCGCTGGACATCCAGGAGAGCCACTGACGGAAGCGCCCACGGAGATTGTCCTCGCCACCGTGCTGGGGGCGTTCGGTGTCCGAGGCGAGGTGCGAATCCGGCTGGAGACCGACGTGCTGGCCAATCTTGAGGCGGGTCGTCGTGTGTACGTCGGTCCGAACCGGGATGCCACCGAAGTCGAGGCCTTCCACCCAGGTATCAAGCCGCGTCTCAAGCTCCGGGGCGTGCAAACGCGCGAGGAGGCCCGTGATCTGCGCGGCGCCGAGATCGCGGTTCCGCTGGATGAAGCGGCGCCATTGCCGGATGGCAGCTATTACGGCGTGGAGCTGATTGGCGTGCGCGTGGAGACGGATTCGGGCGAGCCGATCGGAACCGTGCGCGAGGTGCTCTTCACGGGCAGCAACGACGTGTACCTGGTGCGTGGTCCCGACGGCGAAGTGCTGGTGCCGGCGATCCCCGACGTGGTGCAGGCCTTCGATCCGGAACGCCGGGTGCTGACGATCGAAATGATCGAGGGACTGCGCTGATGACGCTGGCCTGGCGGGTGGACGTGATCACGACGTTTCCCGAGAGCTTTGAAGGCTTCCTTGAAGTGAGCCTGCTGGGGAAGGCGCGGGCGGCGGGAACCATTGAGGTAGGGGTGCATAACCTGCGGGACTGGGCCGACCCGCCGCATCGCGTCACAGACGACTACGCCTATGGCGGCGGACCGGGGATGGTGCTGAAGCCCGAACCGATCATCGCGGCCGTGGAGGACCTGCGGGGGGCGGACGGCTGGGTTGGGCTGCTGACCCCGCAAGGCCGGCCGCTGACGCAGCGCAGGGCCGCGGCCCTGGCGGCGCGGCCGCACCTGGTCCTGATTTGCGGACGCTACGAGGGCGTGGACGAGCGGGTGCGGACGCTGGTGGTCGATGAGGAGATCAGCGTGGGCGACTACGTGCTGAGCGGGGGCGAAGTGGCCGCCATGGTGGTGATCGACGCGGCGGCCCGGCTGGTGCCGGGGGTGGTGGGCGACGCTGACTCGCTGGTAGGCGAGTCGCACGCCGATGGACGGCTTTCCCACCCGCAGTTCACGCGCCCCGAAGAGTTCCGGGACCGTCGCGTGCCTTCCGTGCTGCTCAGCGGGCACCACGAGCGGGTCGAACGCTGGCGTCGGGCGCAGGCGCTGCACCGCACGCAGCGCCGACGTCCGGACTTGCTGGAGGGCCGGGCTCTATCGGTTGAAGAGCGCCACCTGATGGACGAATTTCCTGCCTGCGACACCTAAGCGGCCGGGCTTGGATGTGCGGCCGTCGGAGTCGCGTTTGGAGGGAGGCGCGTGAGCGCTCAGGCTCGTTCGACCTTGAGCACGTCGCCATAGACGGCTCTGATCCTGACCTGTTCGCCGCGCTCGATCGCTACGCCCGGATCGGCCGTTGCGACCCAGTCCCGGTCGCCGACTCGCACGCGCCCCGAGGGCCGCAGGTCGGATAGCGTGACGCCCTTCCGCCCCACGAGCGCCGCATCGGCCGCAGACTGAAAGCCGGCGGTCTCACCGCCACCCGCCTGAGCGAGGCGAACGAACAACACCCACGACCCCAGCGCGATCCCGCCAATCACCGCGATCACGATCGGATTCACCGCGAAACTCAGCTCCGGCAGGTCGGAGGGGCGGAAAAAGTCTCCGAACAGAAAGATCCCGCCGAGGACCAGAAACAGGACGCCGCCAGCGCCGAAAAACCCAAAGCCAGGCACCGTGGTCTCCCCGTAAAACAGTGCGGCGGCAAAGACGATGAATACGACCCCCACCCAGCTGCCCGGCAGGTTCAGGAATCCAAGGACAGCCAGGGCCAGCGCGACGACGCCCAGCAGACTGGGAATGATCAAGCCGGGAAACAACACCTCCACAAGGAGCGCGAGGCAGGCGGTCACGAACAGGACGAATACCACCTCGGGCATCGTGAGAATCCCGAGGAGGTGTTCCAGGATCGTGGGTCCCAGGTAGCGCACGTGCGCGTCGCGGGACGTGATGGTGTCCGGGCCAGCCGCCGTGGTTGTCTGGCGCCCATCGAGTTGATCGAGCACGGCGGGCAGATCCTCGGCGATCAGGTCGACGACGCCCAGGCGCAGGGCCTCCTGTGCCGAAAAGGCGGTTGCGTTCCACACGGTGTCTTCCAGAGCGTCGGCGTTGCGTCCCCGCGCGTCGGCGACGCTGCGGATGTACGCCCGCATGTCCTGGCTGACTTTGTGCGCCTGGGATCCCGGTACTTTGTCGCCGGCGGCTTCGAGCGGCGAGACGGCGCCGATGTTGGCGCCCGGCGCCATGACCGCTACGTTGGCCGCGGCCGCGACGAAGGTCCCCGTGGATCCAGCGTGGGCGCCGGCGGGCGAGACGTAGACGGCGACCGGGACCTCGGAGTCCAGCAGGTCTTGCACGATCTTGCGCGTCGGGTCGAACAGCCCTCCCGGCGAGTTCAGACGGATGACGACCAACTCGACGCCATCCGCGTGCGCCGTGTCCAAACCCCGCGCAATCTGGTCGGCGGTCAACTGCTTGATTGGGCCGTTGACGTCCATGACCAGCACGGTTGGGCTGTCGGCCGCGGCCGGGGTCACGATGAGCCACCCCGCCAGGCAGGCCAGAGCAAATGCAGCGGCGCTTACGATGCCGCGACGCATAGGCAGACCCTGTTTCAGGAAGGAGGCGGGGTCCGAAGCCCGGCCGCCGCCCCGAAGCGATTCTAGCCGCCAGTGGAATCAGGTCCCTGGCGCGGGAGCACGCACCCGACGCTCGTGCCGGTCTTGACACATGGCCATGTCGTGAGCCGGTCGCACCATAAAGCGGCGGGAGAGCTATGACACACGGGCGTTGCCCAGAGAGTCCTTGTCGGCTCGCGTCGCGTAGCGGACAATGGTTAACTCGCGCGGCCTGATGAGCCGCGCTTTTCCGACCTTCCCCTGAACCTGATCGAGGAGGCTCCGCGTGGTTCTTGATCGCGCCGTGGTGTTCGATCTCGAAGCCCGGCTGGCCCTGCTCGAGGGCGTGGACATGGTGGCCAACGCCGTCAAGGTGACCATGGGGCCGAAGGGCCGCAACGTGGCCTATAAGCCCAGCCTTGGTCCGCCCACGGTGACCAACGACGGCGTGACCGTGGCGCGGGACGTCAAAGTCGAAAACACGTTCCTTCACACGGGCGGGCAGATCGTCTACGAGGCCTGTCGCCAGACCAACACGGTCGCCGGCGACGGCACGACGACGGCGGCGGTGCTGACCCAGGCCATGTACAGCGAGGCGTTCAAGGCCATCGTGGCCGGCGCCAATCCCATGATGATCCGGCGCGGCATGGACCCGGCATTGGCCGAGGCCGAGTCGGCGCTCTACCAGCAGGCCGTGCGGGCGCAATCGCGGCAAGAGATCGCCTGGATGGCCGGCATGTCCGCCAATGATCCGTACGTTGGCGAACTCATCGCAGACGTGTTCGAGCGCCAGGGAGTCGAGGGCGCCATCACCGTGGACGACGGCAAGCGACTCAAGACCGAAGTCACCTACGTGGACGGCATGCGCTTTGATACGGGATTCCTGTCGGCGCACTTCGCCACGGACAAGGCCGAGACCGAGGCGGTGATCGACGAGCCGGACATTCTCATCACCGACCGTGAAGTCGAGCACCTGCGCGACTTCCTGCCATTCCTAGAGCAGTACGCGGCCAGTGGGCGGAAGAAACTGGTGATCGTGGCCGCGAAGCTGATTGGCGACGTGGTGACGATGCTGGCGACCAACAAGCAAGCCGGCAACCTGGAAGTCATCTGCGTCAACGCGCCGGTGTTTGGGCAGCGGCAACGCTGGATGCTGGAAGACCTGGCGATCTTCACGGGCGGGACGCTGGTAGGCCACGAGACCGGCGAGCCCTGGCGCGCGATTGGCCTGGACGTGTTGGGTAAGGCCGAGCGCGTGCGCTGCACCAAGGACCAGACGTTCTTTGTGAAGGGCCACGGCGATCCCATGGCCATCCGCGAGCGGGTGGAGTACATCTGGATGCAGCACGGCCGGATGAAGAACCACTTCGACCGTGAGAAGCACCAGGAGCGCGCGAATAATCTGACCGGTTCATTTGCGGAGATCTGGGTGGGCGCCGCCGGCAAGGTGGAGCAGTTCGAGTTGAAGCACCGGATTGAAGACGCCATTTCGGCGACCCGCGCCGGCCTGGAGGAGGGCATCGTGCCCGGCGGCGGCACGGCGCTCGCCCGCGCCTCGGAAGCGATCAAGGACGACCCGTCGCTCTCTCCCGACGAGGCCATCGGCCGCGCGATTGTGCGCGACGCGCTGCGCGTCCCGCTGGAAGTGATTGCCGATAACGCCGGCTACGACGGGGCCGTGGCGGTGGACGAAGTCCTGCAGCTGGACGGGCGCATAGGTTTTAATGCCGCCACCGGCGAGTACGAGGATCTGGTGGCGATCGGCGTCATCGATCCGCTCAAGGTCACACGCTCGGCCCTGCGCAACGCCGGCAGCGCTGCGGCCATGCTGATCACTTCGGAAGCGGTGGTTGGCGACACACCTTCGTTCCATCGCTGGAACGAGTACTACCGCGAGCGGGTGGCCAAGAAGCACGGCTTCTTCATCGACGAGCCGCGGCACGGGCGCGTCGACGAGTAACTCAGTCGAACTTCAGGCGGTCCAGCACGCCGCGATTGCCCTTGAAGTTCTGTTCCGGCGCGGGGAAGACGCCGTGGCGCACGTCGCGGGCGTAGTCGGCTAAGGCGGATTCGGCCAGCCCGGCAACGTCCGCGAAGACACGGGTGTGGCGGTGGGCGGTTTCGACGAAGCCGAACAAGTCGTGGAGCACTTGAATCTGGCCGTCGCAGTGCGGGCCGGCGCCGATGCCTATGGTGGGAATGACCAGATGCTGGGTCATCGCGCGGGCCAGCCCGGCGGGGAGAAGCTCCAGGACGATCGCGAAGGCGCCGGCGTCGGCCTGGGCGCGCGCGCCGTCCACGATGGCCTGGGCCGCCGACAGCCTGACACCCTGCACCCGGTATCCGCCCAGCGCGTGGGCCGTCTGCGGCGTTAGGCCCACGTGCGCCATGACGGGGAATCCACGGCTAGTGAGCGCCTGGGTGACTTCGGCGGTTTCGCGGCCGCCCTCCAGCTTGACGGCGGTCGCGCCACCCGCCTGGAGCAGCCGGGCGGCGTTGCGCAGGGCGGTATCTCGCGTCGGGTAAGACATGTAGGGCAGGTCGGCGATGACCAGTGTGGACGTGACTGCCCGGGTCACGGCGGCGGTGTGGTGAACGATGTCATCCACGCGCACCGGCAATTCGTTCTGGTACCCGAGCACGGTGCGGCCCACGCTGTCGCCCACCAGCAGGGCGTCAACGCCAGCGCGTTCGGCCAGGCGGGCGAAGGCAGCGTCGTAGGCAGTCACGCAGACCAGGGGGTGGCCGACGCCCTTGCGCGCACGAAACTCCGGAACCGTCACGGGTGATACTCAGCGGCGCGGCGTGGCCGGATGGTAGCGCGGCCTTGATGCGACGGACGCCGGGCGCGCGGCCCAGCGCCGTGGGCTAGTACATGAGGCGGTCGTCGCGCGACCAGTCCACCGGGGCCATGCGCGGGCGCTCAGGAATCCGCTCGAGCAGTTCAGGGTCGAGATCGGACTCGTCGTAGAGGCCCTTGATCTGATTGTTGGGTAGATCCAACTCCGAACTCATGTCTTCGTAGAACGTCTCGATTGCCTTGTAGCGGTAGTACCACTCCACCGGATCGCCGAAGTCGTCGCAGTGCTCGGCGAAATAGAGGACCACTTCGCGCTGCCCGATGTTGGTGGGATTCATGCGCTGGGGGAAGGACTCGCCGAATTCGCGCAGCCACTTCAAGTGGCGTTTGACTTCGCCGGGCGGGAACCGCCGCTTCTCCGTGAGTCGGCCTGAGTACCAGGAAAGCGCCGAATTGAAAGTTGAGCAGTCCGATGCCATGCCGTGCCTCCCCGCCGTGCATGTGATCCCTGCGTAGCGCCAGGCGGACGGTTCGGCCCTTGACAAAAAACGCTCGCCCCGAGGGGCGAGCGTATGTCTCAGTTAATCGCGACGACGGTGCCAATGCCTCACGATCAAACCGTCCTCCCTGAACCCGTTATGCAGCAACGTCCGAACCGCCGCCACACTCCCGCCAGTGTAAGTCTCGGTACGATTTCGTCAACTCTGAAACTGATAGCGTTCGGAATTGGCCGACGGCCCGTCGGTCGCAGGGCCAGGAGGCCGGAAAGTTTGTCGCTTCAAAGTGCGAACAAAGCGTCCGTAGATCGTTCGGCCTTTCGCTCCCGCGAGGGCGAACCTCTTGATATTCCAGGCGCGAGTTGTCATAACCGTTTGTCGCTGCGATTAACGCTGGATCAACGGGCGGTTACAACTTGAACGACGCCTCCGAGCCGGCCTGGGCGCACGACCCTCGCGCTCTGCGCGGACGGCGTGTGGTGGTGATGGGGCTGGGCGTGCAAAGCGGTGGCCTGGGCGTGGCGGCCTACATGCGCGAGCAGGGCGCCGATCTGGTGGTCACGGACCTGCGCTCGGAGGCGCAGCTGGCGTCAAGCGTGGCCGCGCTGGGCTCGGCCGGTGTGCGCTATGTGCTGGGCCGACACGAAATGGACGACTTCCGGCACGCCGAAGTCGTGGTACGGAACCCGGCCGTGCGGGACGACTCACGGTACCTGCGCGCCGCCCGCGAGGCCGGCGCTCACATCGAGATGGAGTTCACGCTGTTTCTGCGCTGGTGCCGACAGGCGCGGGTGATTGGCGTGACCGGCACGCGCGGCAAGACAACTACCGCGACGGCGTTGCACGCCATGCTCGCAGCGGGCGGGCAGCAGGCGCTGCTGGCCGGCAACATGCGCGTGTCGGCCCTGGCCCAACTGCATGAAATCGAGCCGGGATCGACCGTGGTGCTGGAGCTGTCCAGCGCTCAACTGGAGGGGCTGGCGGGCACGGGGCTGCGCACGCGCGGCGCCATCGTGACCAACCTGATGGCCGACCACCTGGACCGCTATGGCGACATGCGGGCCTACGCCGAGGCCAAGCTGCCGCTGGTGGCCAATCAGCGACCGGGCGACTGGGCCGTGATTCCGGCGGGGAGCGAATGGCCGGATTGGTTCGCGGCACAGGCGGGGGGAACGGTGATGCAGCCGGACCTTGAGGACGCGCCGCCGGGCTGGGGGGACTCGCCGCTCTCAGGTCGACACAACCGAACCAACCTGGTCTTGGCCGCGGCGGCGGCCCGCCGGGTGGGGGTGGGTGACGACGCGATTGAATGGGCCGTGCGCGACTTTGGCGGTGTTCCGGCCCGCCAGGAACTGGTGGGAACCGTTGGCGGCGTGCGTGCCTATAACGACACGACAGCGACCACACCGGAGGCCGCGCTGGCGGCGCTGGCCACCGTTCCGGGGCCGTGGGTCTTGATTGCGGGCGGCTCCGACAAGCGCCTCGACTTCACGCCCCTGGCCCAGCGGCTCCTCACAATGGAGGGGTTGCGAGGCGTGGTGCTGTTGCCTGGAACGGGAACGGACCGGCTGCGGCCGCTGCTGGAGGGGCGCCGGATTGAAGCCGCCGCCGACATGGCGCAGGCTGTGGATCAGGCACTGGCCCTGGCCCGTTGGGGCGATGCAGTGCTGCTCTCGCCGGCCTGTGCGTCGTTCGGCCTGTTCAGCAACGAGTTCGACCGTGGCGATCAGTTCGTCGCCCGCCTGCGAGACCGCGGCCTACGGCCGGATCCCGGCTCCAGCTGCGGGTAACGGCCGCATAATGAGCGGCACCGGCGCGCCGGCCGGCCCACAACCAGCGGAGGCTCGCCAGTGCGTGTGCTGATCATCGCCGACGTGCACGGCAATTTGCCCGCGCTGGAGGCCGTGCTGGCGGACGCCGGACCGGTGGACGAAGTCTGGTCGCTGGGCGACCTGG
>JAPPFO010000189.1:8445-14605 GCA_028875175.1 Chloroflexota bacterium
CCTTGCTGGTGTTCGCTGGACGGGTTGAGTATTTTTTGTGGCTGGGCTAGCGGGTGTGGTACGGGCACCTTCTGAACGAGGTGGTGCAGTTGCTGGGCTCCCTGCCGTTTCGATCACTGGCCGGCAATCACGACTGGGGCGCCACCGGCCAGGCCGACCTGGCGGTCTTCAACGCCGACGCACGCGCCGCCTGTCAATGGACTGGCCAGGTTTTGACTCACGAGACCCGGGAGTACCTGACGAGTCTGGAGGTTTCGTCGGTGTTCGGCTCGGTGCACGTGGCGCACGGCAGCCCGCGTGAGCCGCTCTGGGAGTACCTGACGAACGTGCGGCTGGCGGAGATCAACTTTGGCTATTTCGGCACGCAGGTCTGCCTGGTTGGCCACACGCACGTGCCGATTACGTTTCGCTGGCGCCAGGGCGTGCATGGCGCCGGTGCGTTTTCCACAACCGTGCCCAACGCGGGCGACGCGATCGACCCGCAGGATGACCGCCTGATCTTCAATCCGGGCAGCGTGGGGCAGCCGCGGGACGGCGATCCGCGCGCGGCCTACGCGTGCTACGAGCCGGCTACCGGCCGATTCACCTTTCATCGCGTCGCATACGACATTGGGGCCACGCAGGCGGCCATGCGGGCGGCGGGCCTGCCCGAGCGCCTGGCGTTCCGGCTTCAGTACGGCTCCTAGCGATTCGGCCCCCGGAAGTGGGCAGGGCTATACTCGAAATATGAACCGAGGGTCGGCGCTGTGAGGGGGCGGCCGTGGGTTCGCGTGGCGTGATGCGCCCGGCCTGTGCGGCCGGGCGTTTTTGGTATCAGCGCGGCTATGCCGCCGGGGAGGTCCCAGGGTGCAATCCAGCCTGATCAGCAAGGTGCAAAAGGCGCATCAATACGCCAGCGAGCCGGAGCGCGTGCATGTGGAGTCGCTGCGCGTTCGATTCGATGGCGACAACAGCAGTCATATCGTTACCTACGCTGACGGATCCTGGACCTGCGACTGCGAGTTCTTCCAGGGCTGGCGTACCTGCAGCCATACGATGGCGCTGCCCAAGCTGATGAGCGACATGGTGGAGGCGCCGGCCGCGCGGGGGTTCGCCGCCGTCTAGGCCCTTCCCGGTCCCGCGGGCCGGGGCAGAATGCAGGCGCCGGGCCGTTCGGGCTTTGGCACGCGCGGACCGCGCAGTAGGACACCGTGGCACGGAAGCGGCGCAAACGCCGGACCAAACCCACGCCCGCCAGGTCGGGCGAACGCACCGTGGCCGTTAACCGGCGCGCACGGCGTGACTACGAGGTGTTGGAGACGCTGACGGCGGGCATTGAGCTCCGCGGCTCCGAGATCAAGAGCATCCGCAACGGCTCCGTCAGCCTGGCGCAGGGGTTTGTAAGCGTGGAGGAGGGCGAGGCCTTCCTGCGCGACGTGCATATCGCCCGCTACAAGCCGGCGGCGCAGGCCAACCACGACCCGGACCGGCCGCGCCGACTGCTGCTGCACCGCGCCGAGATCGATTCGCTGGCCGGTCACGTCAACGCCAAGGGGCGCACGGCCATCCCGCTGCGGTTGTTCCTGGCGCGCGGTTGGGCCAAGCTGGAAATTGGGCTGGTGCGCGGGCTGCGGCGGTACGATAATCGGGAGAAGATTCGAGCGCGCGAAGCGCAGCGGCAGATCGCTCGTTACGTTCGCTAGAGACTTCGCCTCGGGGATGACGGGTTTTGACAGAGCCCCGAAGTCCGATGCTGCAGGTCGAGCCTGCCAGGGAGCTCGTAAATCCCCCTAGCAACCAAGTAACTGGCGAAGAGCAGCAGCTCCCGCTCGCGGCTTAAGCCCCGCGACGTCCAGCCGGCCCGTCCCTAGCGGGGCGTCCTGGGCGCAAGGAATCTAGGGTGCGTCGGTCGAGGCGCTCGCGTAGACCGACTAAGACACGCGGGCTGGTCGTGCGCCGTTGCGGCCGGATAGCGACGCCACGGCGAGACTTTAAGAGTCCGGCTAAACCTGTAGATGCATCGGGGTGACCGGCTCTGGACGGGGCGTTCAACTCGCCCCCATCTCCACCAGGTTGACGGCGGGTTCGAGGCGGCTGCAGGTTTCATCCGTACAATTCGCGCACGAGCGCGGCAACCATTGGGTGGTGGGCGTCAACAAGCGGTTCACGAGTTCGGGCTATCTCGTCCGCGACGGCAAGGTCCTGCTAGTCAACCATCGACGGTATCGCCTGTGGCTGCCTGTTGGCGGGCACATCGAGCCGGACGAAGACCCGGTAGACACGCTGTATCGGGAAGCCCGCGAGGAAGCCGGCTTCCAAATAGAGATTGAGGCTGAGCGACCCGCGAACCAACGGTTGGGGACGACCGTTCTGCCGGCGCCGGTGGCGATGCTGACGTATGACATTCGGCCAGGGCCGGTGCTCATCGACCTCATCTATTTCGTTCGTCCGGTCGGCGGGGCGCAACGGCTGGCCGCATCCGAGCACCGCGCGATGCGCTGGTTCGACCGCGAAGCGCTGCGCGACCCTGCCATTCCCGACAACGTGAGGTTGCTGGGTACGCAGGCGATCGAACAGTCGGAGCGCGTCAGACCGTCGCCGTCCTCCGTACAATCCGCGCACGAACGCGGCAATGAGTGGGTGGCGGGCGTCGACAAGCACTTCACCAGTACGGGGTTTTTGGTCCGTGACGGCAAGGTCCTGCTGGTCAACCACCGCAAGCTGCGGATGTGGCTGCCATTTGGCGGGCACATCGAGCCCAACGAAGATCCTGTTGAGGCGCTGCACCGCGAGGCGCGCGAGGAGACCGGGTTCGAAATCGAGATCGTGGCCGAGCGACCCGAGATCGACCAGCGCGGGGTTCACGTGCTGCCAGCGCCCGAGACGATTCTGCTGGAAGACATCGAGCCGGGCCACGTCCACATTGACCTGATTTACTTCGTGCGACCGGTCGGCGGGGCGCAGCGGCTGGCCGAAAATGAGCACAGCGAGATGCGCTGGTTCGACCGCGAGGCGTTGAACGACGACGGCATCACGGCCGATGTACGGTTGCTGGGGACGCAGGCAATCGACCGAATTGAGGGTCGTAATGGAGCCTGATCCGGCACCGCTGGAGGTGAGCGGTCGTCGCTGGCGGCTGAGCACGGGCGTGGACAAGAACGCGCTGTACCTGTTGGCGGGGGGCGTGGCCCTGTTGGGGGTTTTTGCCCTGATGCGCGCCGTGGGGAATCCGGCGGACTCGCCGGGCCGGTCGGTCAACCTGGCCACGGCGCTCGCCCTGTTTGCGGTGGTGCCATTCATCGTGGCGATCTACCGGGCCGCGAGCGACGGCTTTGCGGAGCTGCGCCCAGACGACTTGTACCTGCGCGTAGGGTTCCTGGTGGATACGGCGATACCGTACGCCGACATCGACCTGGTGGGCGGACCGATCCAGAGGCCCCGGTCCAGCTATGGCGTATCGCCTTCATATCGGCGACGTGAGTTCAGCCTGGGTCGCCTGGAACGCGCAGTGGAAGTTGCGCTGCGGCGGCGCGTGCGCATGGGGACGCCCTGGCTCTTCCCCTTCCTGCGGGTAGACCGCGTGTGGCTGGGCGTGGCCGAGCCCGAGCAGTTGATCGCCGAACTGCGCCGGCGTACGCAGGCGGCCCAGCGTTGAGGCGGAGGTTGGTGCCGGCCCTGGCCGCCGCGCTGGCCGTTGGTCTGCTGGTGGCCGGCGCCGCGCTCGCGTTGACCGACGCGCAGGTGGCTCGCGGCGCCACCGTTTTCGAGCAGTCCTGTGCCACCTGCCACGGGCCGAATGGCAACGACGGCTTTGCCACGCCGCTCAAGGGGACCGGCACGCTGGTGCGATTCGCCTCCACACGGGAGTTGTACGACTACACCAGCGCGACCATGCCGCTGGCCGCCGAGGGATCGTTGACGGAGCGGCAGTACCTGGACGTGGTCGCCTGGCTGCTGGCTGACCGGGGCCACGCCACCGGCGCCGCCGAACTGTCGCTGGCCACGCTGGACGCCACACCGCTGCACGCCGGAGCCATGACCACGCCAACCGCAGCAACGTCGCCGGTCGCTACGGCAACGGCGGCGCCCGCGCCGGCGGACATGCCAACCGCCACGCCGGCGCCGCAGGGGTGGCCGACGACCTGCGTGGATCTGAACGACATCGTTGAGGCGCACCTGGGCAACGATGACAATGTTGGCATTTATCAGCGGGTCTTCGGCGACGGGGCCGAGCAGGGCTGCCAGAACGACCACCGGGACGACGTGCGCGGTGTGTTTGGCTGGGCCTTCGATCAGCCGGCGCCATCCGCGGATGCAGGTGCGCAGGAGTTGGCGTGGCCGACCGATTGCGTGGATCTGAACGACATCGTGGAGAACCACCTCGGCAATCACGGCAACGTGGGTATCTATCAGCGCACGTTCGGCGACCAGGCCGAGACGGCCTGCCGGAACGATCACCGCGAGGATGTGCGCGGGGTGTTCGGCTGGGCGTTTGGCGACGCGACCTCCAGCGCGGTTGGACTGCCACCGGTCGCGGACGAAATCGTGTCGCGCAGTTAGCGCCGTTCGTGGGTCAGACGTTCACGCCCGAGCGCATCGATCGCGACGGATCGTCGTGAGCCCGGCGGCCGCTGTCAGGAGCGACGCGCCTCGCCTGCTGTGTGTTGGCAGCACGGTTGTGGACGTCAACATCCAGGGTCTTGAGCGCTTTCCCGTACCGGACGTGGAGTTCACCCAGGCCAGCGACGTGGCCCACGAGCAGCCGGTTCGCGTGCTGCTTGGTGGCACGGCCGCCAATACCGCCATGGTCTACGCGGCGCTGACCGGCCGCTGCGACCTGGGCGGGGTGATCGGCGCCGATCCGTTCGGCGACTTCCTGGCGTCCGGTCTCGCCGATCACGGGGTCGCGGTGCTGGGCGAACGCGCCGGCAGCACGGCCACGCACACCATTGCCCTGGGTGTGGACGGTCGGCGGCAGGCCTACTGGTATGCGGGACCGCCGCTGGACCCCGGGCCGTTGCTGGCCGCCTGGAATCCGGGGCACGTGTACCTGTCCGGGATCAACCTCTGCTTCCAGCGGCCCCTGACGGATGCGGCCTGTGCCTTTGGTCGCGCCGCGCGAGCGGCTGGCGCCAGGGCGGTTCTGGACATCGGCCAGGGTGGGCCGGGCGCGCTGGACTTCCACGAGATTTCGGAGATCGGCGCCGAGATGGATCTGCTCATCGGCAGCCGGGCCGAGTTCGCGGCGGCGCTGGGTTGCGAGTACGCGGAACGGCGAGACGGCCTGCGCGAGCGGTTCTCCGGTCCGGTGGTGGTCAAGCTGGGCGCGGGTGGCAGCCTGTTGGATCCGGGACCGGGCCAGGAGTTACGGCGGGTAACCGGTTTTCAGGTCGAGGCAAACAACCCAATCGGCGCCGGCGATTCGTTTGCCGGTGGCCTGCTGAGCGCCTGGCTGGCCGGCGCCGACCTGGAGACGGCCTGCCGGCGCGGCAACGCCGCCGGGGCCATCTCGGTAAGATCACCCGGCGGCCCGCAAGACGTCACCAAGGCCGCCGTGGACCGGCTGGAGCGGGAAGGCTAGGAACCCTATGGCGATGGCCCTGGAACTCAAGACCTACGACACCGTGGCGGAACTGGCCGAGGCCGTGCGCCGGGACGGATTCGCCTTCATGCCCGGCGTGCTGAGCGCTGACGAGGTCGCCCAAATGCGCGACCTGATTGAGGAGATCGAGCCGAACCCCCGCGCCAACGATCGTCGCCACCTGCGCCCGCGCGCCCCGGACGGTTCCGACTCCGAGGGCTTCTTTTACGAAGTCCACACCAAGCTGCTGTTCAACCGGAACGCCTGGTTCCTGCAATTCCTGGATCGGGCGCCCGTGGCCGAAGTGGCCGACGCGGTGATGGGCGAGGACTGTCACAGCATCGGCATGACGGGTTGGATAACCGGCCCCGGCCGGTTGGACCAGAGCTTTCACTCCGACTATCAGCCGATCGAGCTGCCCACCGAGGTAATGGCCGACCCGCGCGTGGAGATTCCGGTCTTCACCGCCACCGCGCATTACTACCTGGACGACCTGGACGACGCGCTGGGTCCGACCCAGTTCATCCCGGGCAGCCACCGCGCGGGACGCCCGCCGGGCGAGGCCGAGACTAGCTTTCAAGGGGTGGAAGGGCAGAACAT
>JAPPFO010000080.1:0-5313 GCA_028875175.1 Chloroflexota bacterium
GACGACGGGTGCTGTTAGCTCCGGTCGGTCGCTGCGGCACCAGTTAGGAGTTAAGTCCCAACACCTAGCGTGCCGACGACTCCTTAGAGGGATTACGGCCGCGCTCGGCACAGACCTTTAGATACTCGTTTACCGAGTCCTTGAAGGCCTGGCGCAACTCCGCAACGGACGAGCCCTGGAAGGTGATGACGTCTCGCTTGTCGATCACCTCGCCGTGGAAGAAGCCGGCTTCAGCGTCGTACTTGACTGCGGCTCGATATCCGCCGTGATTCATCATGGTCCAGTCTATTCCAGGACCTAGACGAATCGGGCTAGGGCGCGCGCAGGATTACGTTTTCCGAGTCAAATGCCCAGGTCTCGTGGTAGACGTGGGGGCGGGGGCGCTGAAGTACGAGGGGCTGGGGCGGTGGGTTGTTGGGGTCCCAGAGTTCGAGGCGGTCGCGGCCGCGGACCTGGTGGAACCACTCCTTTTCGCTCTCGGCCGGCTCGATTTCGCGGCGGAGGATGAACTCGACGTAGTCGAACTGGCTCAAGGCGACCTCGGCCAGGAAGACTCGGTCGACGCCCTCGCCGTCCCAGGTGGCCATGTCGGGAACGATGACCGGCCCGCAGCAGAGCTGGAACTTGCCGGAGTCGGGGTGCAGGTTCATGAGGCGGATTGGGAACTCGACTCGAATGTCGAGTCCGGTGGCCTTGTCGCGATAGGTGGTCTGTCCGTTGATGACGGCGCCTGACTGGGTGGCTTCGTTCACGGCGTGGCCGTCCAGGAGACGCTCGGCGCCGGGGAGTGTGACGGGTTGAAAGTCCATGTCCGCGTAGCGCTCGGGCCACGGCCTGCGGGCGACGGGCTCGGGGACGTCCGACGGACCGCGCGCGATCGGCACGCCGTGCTCGGGAGTAAAGACCGCCCGCCACTCGCCGCTGGGGATCATGAAGAATTGCTCGGTCGCAATGGTGAGCTCGGCGCGGCAGGGGTAGTTGAGGTAGTGGGTGATCGACGATCCAGAAGGAGTGACGATGTCCATGGTCGAGTCGACCTGCATTCGGACGCGGTAGACGTCGCCAAGGTCGCCGACGAAACCGCCATCCCAGCGGTAATACGGATGGGGTTTCCTGGGATGGGTGGTCCAGGTGATGAAGGAGCGGGTGAAGTCGAGCATTGGCGGACCAGCCGTAAGGGGATTTCCGGTGCGGAACTCTACACCCAAACTTGAATTGCGGGGCTTCAGCCGGCTGCCGTGAAGTCCTGGCCTACCAGCGGCTCAGCCCGCTCCCGAAAGTCGGGTGCGCTTGCCACCCATTCCTTGCCGAGTCGATGGCCGAACTCCCAAATGAGCAGGCAGTCGCGCAGCATGTAGAGCCGAAGTCGCCTTGTCGCGTCCTCGCGCAACGGCTTGCGGCTCACGTAGGCGCGCAGGAAGTCGCGGGCCAGCCCGGGCTGACGCGAGATGTAGTTGAAGGGCGCTCGTACAAGGTCCTCCTCGGGGTCTCCGACGTAGGCCTCCATCAGATCGAAGACGCCGCCAAGGCTCCAAGGCGTTGAACTGCGGTTGACGACGACGTTGGACGTGGTGAAGTCGTGGTGAACGAAGGTTGGCTGGAAGGGCACGTCGAGTGCTGCCTGGTTGTGTTTGAGGAGCCGGCGGAGCCAGTGCAGATCTGAGTCCGACAGCGAGTCGAGGCGGCCGCATTGGGACACCAGATCGTCGATCTCGCCCAAGACGCGCTCGCGGTGGCCGACTGCGTAGGGCAAAACGTCGTCCGTTATGAGCGCGTATGCGCCCGCATGGGTCCAGATCAGCTCGTGCAGCATTGTGAGACCGGTGCCGAGCGCCCGAGCGATTGTTGTCTCCTCAGCCGGAGTCAGCCGCGCACGGACGGTTGGATCCGAGAGTTGGAGGCCGGGCAGGCACGGCATCAGCGCGTAACTCCAGCCGAAGATCTCGCGGCTGGGTTCGATGAGGTACGGCCAGGGCGCGCGAATACGCGAGCGCGTGGCGATCTGGCGCGCAAAGTAGCGCTCCCTGGGAAACTGCCAGTCGTAGTGGGGGCAACCGCGCAGGATCCAGGCGCCTGATTCGGTCGTTACGTGCACGTTTTGGCCGAACTGGCCGCCGGGGATTGGCGCGGCGTCAACCAGACGGCCGAGGTCGAACCGATCGACGGCGGCCTGCAACTGGGCACCAGTCAACCGGCCAAGTCGGTGTCCGTAGTCGCCGGTCAGCGCTTCGGGGTGCAGGCGGGTCACTTGCCAGTACGAAGTTTCTGCGGCTTCACGTGAGCTTATCGAGGGCTACGCGCGACCGGTCCTCGGGCGTGTAGCTTGGGCAGCGGGGTTCGGGCCAGCACGGAGACGGTAATGACTGACCTGCGCGACAAGATCATGGGGTGTTTGCTCGGCGGCTTGTTGGGCGACGCGATGGGCGGGCCCGTGGAGGGGCTGCATTACGAGTTCATCGCGGAGCGGTTTGGCGAGGTCACCACGCTGAAGGAGCACCGGGGCTTGCAGCCGGGCGCCGGGACCGACGACTCGGCGTTGAAGCACATGCTCTGCGAGGCGATCCGGCGCACAAACGGCAATGTCAACGCGGCGGCCTGGGCGCAGGTGTGGCGGGAGCGGATGAACCCGTTCAAGTTCTATCCGCCGGTGGCCAGTTCGTTCTACAAGATCTCGGTTGGCGGGGTCAGGGCCCGCGACGCCGGCATCGGGAACATGATTTCCAACAGCACGGCGATGTGCATTTCGCCAATCGGCATCATCAACGCGGGCGACCCGCGGCGGGCGATGCTGGAGGCGTACGAGGTCACCAGCCTGATCCACCGGGGTTCGCCGCAGGACGGCGCCCTGGCCATGGCCGCCGCCACCGCCGCGGCCTTCGATCCCAACGCCGATGCCGAGTCAGTCATCGAGGCGGCGGTCAGCAACCTGGATGCCGAGAGCGACATGCCAGCGGCGATTGAGACGGCGGTGGGCCTGGCCCGGAAGACGGGGGACTTTGCCGCATTCCGCGCCGCCTACTACGCCGATCATCTGTGGGATTGGCCGCAGCAGCCGGAAGAGGGACACAGCAACGCGGTTGACCCGCGCGAGTCAGCATCCGTGGCGCTGGCGCTGTTGTTGCTGGCCGACGGGGATCCGAACGAGGTGGCGCTGATGTCGGCGAATTTCGGACGGGACGCCGATTCCATCGGCGCCATGGGCGGCCCGGTGGCCGGCGCAATGGCGGGGGCTTCCGGAATCCGGCCCGAATGGGCCGCGCAGGTGCAGGCCGCGACGCCGGTGGACCAGGAGGAGCTGGCGGCCTCGCTGCTGGAAGTCCTGACAGGGCGGCTCAATGCCGATCGGACGCGGAGTGAGGTGCTTCTGGCATAGGTCGCGCGTGCATGCGGTGCCGCCCCCGAAGTTCCTAGCGGAACCCGGTTCCTCTTGGTTCATCGGCGGCTTCCTAGCCCAACCCATAGGCAAGTCCGCACGGCTGGCGCGTGTACGCGCGAGCTTCTGACCAACGAACAACGACGCCGCTGCCGACGCGTGGACGGCGGCGAAGACAATTCAGTTTGGGTCAACGTGAGGAGCACTTGACACAGCGGGCGAATCTAGTTCAATGTCAAAACATACAGACGCTAATTGTTCGAATTCTTGGCGTCTCGTCATGTCCGAGGGGGAGGCCCATGAATCTGAGAAAACAGATAAACCGACGCCGTCTGCTCGCCATCGCCGGCGGTGGCGCGGCCGGGGCCCTGGTGTTGGCCGCCTGTGGTGAAGGGGAGGCCGAGGAAGCGGCCCCTGAGCCGGTCGCTGAAGCTCCGGCACCCGCGCCAGCGGCCACGCCGGCGGCGACTGCGGCCATGGAAGCAGCACCGCAGCAGGGTTTCGTGACGATCAACTATTCGACCGACCATACGAGCGGCCCGCGGGGGGCGGCCACGCAGTGGGGCGTTGACAAGTTTGCCGAGCTCGAGCCCAACATCGGCGTCAAGGTCGTGCATCGGCCGGGCGGCGAGCAGCCGATTCTGCTGGCGTCGGGGGTGGCGCCGGAGGTCCTGCTGGGCAACCAGTTTGTCTTCTCGAACTTCCAGCCCGACGGAGCGTTCGTCAACATCACGGATGTCGCGCAGCAGCACGCCGAGAAGTTCCGGGTGGACTTCGACGCGATCTACTTCCTGCCGGACCTCTATACCGACAACGATTGGGACCACCGATTTCCGGCCCCGGATCGAATCTACGGCGACATGTTCGGACTGTCGTTTCAGCCGGGCGTCAGCGGCTGGTATTACAACGTCACCCTGGCGGAGGCGAACGGCGTTGCCGCGCCGACCGCCGACTGGACGTGGGACGACGTGTTGGACAACGCACGCCGGCTGACGCCGGGCGATGACACGCAGTTCGGCATGAACCCGCCCACGAGCTCGGAGTTTGCCTATCTGCCGCTGTGCTACTCCAACGGGCTGGACAAGTACGTCAACGACGACCTTACGCACACGCCGTTCGACGAGGCCTCGGCTGTGGAGGCCATGGCCTGGGCGGTCAACAGCATCCACGAAGAGAAAGTTGCCTATGTGGGCGACCTCCGCTCGACGCTGGCCGGCGAGTTCGGCGATCCGTTCTCGGCCGGACTGGTTGGGTTCGTGCCGGGCGGGGTTTACGCCACCGGGTATGCGGCGTCGCGCATCCGGGACCGGTTTACCTGGAGCCTGATGCCCTCGCCGAAGTCGCCGCGCACTGGCCAAGCTGGCCATGGCTGGAACGACCAGCCGTATCTGGTTACTCGCTCGTCGGAGCGCCTGGGCGTGGTGGAACAGGCCACCAAGCTCGTGTTGTTCCTGGGCGGGCAGTACTACGCCGAGCGGGTGTCGATCGATCGAGGGCACGCGCCCAACAACCGCCACACCTACCAGGATTACGCGGCCGCGCACTCGCCGCCGCCGGAAAACATGGAGGTGCTGGGGCAGAACATGGACATGTGCGACAACCGCCACCTGTACCCCTTCTACGCCTTGCAGGAGTGGCAGGGGGCCTGGGGCAGCGCCGCGCAAAAGGGCTTCACGGGCGAACTGGCGGCCGATGAGGTCGGTCCCGCCATGGCCGAGGCCGGGAATGTGATTCTGCGCCAGATGGAGGACAGGCGGGTACCGGGACTGACCGGGGCCGCGATTGAGTGCGCATAGCTGACGCATGACTCGCGCCCAAGCCGCCGCTTGTGACGCGGTGGCGGCGCTGGGGGGGGGGGGGGGGAACCGGCCCCCCCCCCCCCCCCCGGGGCCCCGGGGGGGGGAGCGGGGGGGGGTGGGGGGGGGGTTGGGGGCCCCGGG
>JAPPFO010000080.1:5323-14404 GCA_028875175.1 Chloroflexota bacterium
CGGGGGGCCGTTTTGTTGGCCTTTTCGCTTCCTATTCTCCGCCCCGGGGGGGGTGTTTGTGGCGGGGGGGGGGGGGGGGGGGGGGGGGCGGCGGTGGCCCCCCCCCCCCCCGCCCCGGAGCCCCTTGCCTGGAACACTGTCAGTCTTGGGTTGGGGTAGCCTCGCCAGGTGGCGGGGTTGTGATGTGGATGCCAGGGTCGGTTGAGTGATCGCGCTAGGTTTGGCCGCGGCGCCGTGGGCAGTTCTCGCCTGCCGTAAGGGCGGCGACCGGCGATGAGCGCCTCGCAGGTACCTGCGTACCGGGTTGGCGTTATCGGCGACAGCACTCACCCGCGGTCCTATGGCCACGGCATCCACGTGGCCTGGGTCGGGCTGCCGCAGGCCGAGATTGTTGCGCTCTCCGATCCCGACGCCGGGGCGCACGCGCAGCGAGCGGCCGAGTGCGGCGCGCGGCGAACCTACACGGACCATGCCGCGATGCTGGAGGCCGAAGACCTGGACTTCGTCAGCATCTGCCCGCACTATTACGCCCGCCACGCCGAGTGGCTGCACGATTGCATTGCCGCCGGGGTCAAGGGCATCTACGTCGAGAAGCCGATGACGCGCACGCTGGGCGAGGCCGACGAGGTGATCGCCGCCGCCGAGGCCGGAGGCGTCAGGATCGCGGTGGCCCACCAGTGGGGACGCTACCTGCCGTGCATGGACGCCCTACGGGCATTGGTGAGCGAGGGCGGCATCGGCGATCTGCGGGTTATGCGCGGCCACGGCAAATGCGACGCGCGCGGGGGTGCGCACGACACGTTTGTACTGGGCACGCATGTGTTTGACCTGATGCGATCCATCGCGGGTGACGTCGCCTGGGTGAGCGGGCAGGTTCGCCAGAACGGGCGCGCACTCAGTGCGGCGGATATCGAGGAGGGACCCGAGGGGATTGGTCTGCTGGCCGGAGACGAGCTGTTTAGCGCGTTCGGATTTCACAGCGGCGTCACGGCCACGTTTCACTCGTTTGCCGATTCGGAGGCGGCTACCCAGACTGTGGGCCTCGAGGTGTGGGGAACGCGCGGCGGCGCCTCGATCCGCAACGGCGGCGCCGAGGTGGCGGTATATCCGTTGCCCGCCGTCCGGCCCTTCGCGTCCGGCGTGCGGTGGGAGTCGATTGAGGCGCCGGTGTACGACCGCCAGGGACTCGAGCTCTCCGGCGACGCCATCGGCCATCGCACCAACCAGCGCGCCGTCGAAGACTTGATGGCTGCCTGCGCGGAGGGCCGCGACCCGGTCTCCAGCGCCCGCAGCGCCACCGCCGCGCTGGAGATGGCGATGGCGATCTTCGAGTCGGAACGGGGCCAGGGTCGCGTTGAACTGCCCCTGGCAACACGCGAGAACCCTTTCGAGGTATGGAAATCGCGCGGTCGAGCGTAGGGCCGCTGCACGATCGTCACTTCGATCGGCGTGAATGGACGTCCGGCGGCAATACCGTTTGTCAGGCGGTCCATTTCGCATCGGAATCCAGGCGCCCCCACGGCGGCGGGCGCCGGCGCCAGTTAGCGCGGCGACGTGGGCGGCCCTAAAGTACGGGGCTATGGCTGAGCCCCGGGTTCCCACGGTTGAGCGCTTCTTTCCGGCGCATGCCGAGTTGCAGGCGCGGTTTGACCGCGAGGCGCGGCGGATGCCGGTGGACGCCAGTGGCGCGGAAGCCTTTGAGGCCTGGCGCACGGCCACGCGCCGACATTTGTCGGCCATCACCGGGATCGACAGCATGCGGCCCGCTGATGCGCGGCCGGTCGTAACCGAGTCGGTCCGGTGCGACGGCTATGTGCGGCAGCGGATGGAGATGCATACCGAGCCGGACGTCGTCATGCCGCTCTACGCGCTGCTGCCGGACGACCTGCAAGCCGGCGAGCGGCGGCCGGTGGTCATCGCACCGCACGGGCACGGCAGCGGGGGAAAGAACATGACAGCCGGTCGGCGCGACATTCCGGCCGTGGCCGACACCATCGAGAAACACAACGGCGCCTATGCGGAGCGCTATGCGCAAGCGGGACTGATCGTGTTTGCGTCCGACGCGCGCGCCTTTGGCGAACGCCGCGAGCCGGTGGGGCAGGCGAATGACGAGGATTCGTTCATGCGGTCCACCTTCACGCCGCTGAACCACGCGGCGATCTCGCTGGGGCAGACGGTGACCGGCATGTGGACCTGGTACATGATGCGGCTGGTGGACTACGTGCAGACCCGCGACGACTGCGACCCGGAGCGCATTGGCTGCGCGGGGCTCAGCGGCGGAGGTCTGCAGACCCTGTGGCTGGCCGCGATGGACGACCGCATCTGCGCCGCCGTCGTCAGCGGCTACTTCTACGGCTACCGCGACTCGCTGCTGGACATGAACAGCAACTGCGGCTGCAACTACGTCCCCGGGCTGTGGCAGGCGGTGGACATGGGCGACCTGGGCGCGCTGATCGCGCCGCGTCCGCTGCTAATTGAGACGGGCGACGAGGATCCGCTGAACGGGGCGCGCGGGCTGGACAACGTGTACGAGCAGGTGTCGATCACGCGCGACGCCTACGAATTGCTGGATGCCGGCGAACTGCTAGTGCATGACGTGCAGCCCGGCGAGCACCAGTGGTTTGGGGTGACGGCGGAGCCATGGATGGTGGAGCAGCTGACGGGAGAGCGTCCGACGACATGACGAGGGACCTCGCCAGAGCGTCCGAAGGCGGGATTCAAAGCAACGGCGAGGAACGAGGCGTCGTCTACTACGGAGACAATTTGCCGATCCTGCGAGAGATGGCGCCGCAGTTGATCGATCTGATCTACACAGATCCGCCGTTCAACACGGGAAAGAAGCAGGCACGGACTCGGTTGCGCACCGTCCGACACCCAAGCGGTGATAGAACCGGTTTCCAGGGACAACGGTATCGCTCAATCAAGGTCGGGTCACACGCTTTTGACGACGACTTTGACGATTACCTGGCATTCCTGGAGCCGCGACTTGAAGAAGCGCATCGGGTGCTGAGCATGTCAGGTTCCTTGTATCTGCATCTCGACTATCGAGAAGTTCACTACGCCAAGGTCTTGCTGGATGGCATTTTTGGACGCGAGTGCTTTCTGAACGAGGTGATCTGGGCTTACGACTATGGTGGGCGAACGAAGAGAAAGTGGCCGCCCAAGCACGACAACATCCTGGTCTATGTGCGCGATCCCGAGCAGTACGTTTTCAATGTTGAAGAAGTAGATCGCATTCCATACATGGCGCCCGGGCTGGTCGGACCGGAGAAGGCGGCGCGCGGAAAGTTCCCGACGGACACCTGGTGGCACACGATCGTGCCCACGAACGGCAAGGAACGCACCGGATACCCGACCCAGAAACCGCTTGGCATCGTGCGCCGCATCGTCCAGGCGTCATCCAAGCCCGGCGATCTGGTGCTGGACTTCTTCGCGGGCAGCGGCACGCTTGGGGAAGCCGCCTACAAGCTTGGTCGGAATTTCGTGCTGATCGACAACAACGAAGAAGCTGTTTCAGTCATGTCCAATAGGTTTGCGGGCATGGAATGCGTGAGGTTTTTAGGACTCGATTCTCGGCAGCAAGAGCTCGCCGAGCGCCAAGGCCAACTTCTTTCTTAGGCCGGCAGCTGAGTTGTATTGCTTTGCGGTCGAGCGGTTAGGACGCGCGTCGTCAGTCCAATCCCGACTGACTGCCACCCAAGCCTGAGCAGTCTCACGTGCCGACGAAGCGGACGATCAGCCCGGCGATGGTGGCTGCAGCTGTTACCGACCCGAGCACGGCGACGATCATCCAGTGGGTCAGGCTGTGGAGGTCGGACTTCCACTCGGCGCGCGAGGCCTGGATTTCGGCTCTCAGCGACTGAATATCGGCTTTCGTCGCAAAGGTCGGGAGCGCGGTCTCAATGGCGGTCAGGCGCTGCTCGATCTCGATGGCGGTCAGGTCAACCGTCATTCCGGTTTTTTCCCTCTACCGCCCATGGTTGTCCGTGTCACAGTCTATCGCCCGACGTGAGAGCGATTCCCTGGATCGAGTCAGAGCGCCACCTCCGATGCCGCTTACACTCGCTTCACTCGTGACCGGAGGCTGTGGTTCGTAGTGCGAAACTTCGAGACCCTCCCCTTCGGCGCTCAGCCTGCGGTCGGCAGGTAGCGCACGTGTCATCGTCATTCGCTGAGGCCCTTGAAGCCGGGGACATTGCCGCCATTCGAAGCGCGGCCAAGGCCGACCTGCACTCGCATCTGTACTTCGCCGCCCCGATTGCCGACGTCGAACGATGGCTGGGTCGCGTCATTGACCGTCCGCCGTCCCGGATGGATGGGCTGGACGGGATGCGAGATTACTCGCGCCAGGCCATTGGCCCCTACATGGACAACTGGACGGCCTTCGAATTCACGGCAGGCGCGGCCTTGCGACACGCGCGTAGCGACGGCGTCGTCCTGCTTGAATCGAGCTTCGACGTCTGGGCCGTCCGGCACCATCCAGATGGGCTGCGCGGCCTTGCGGCGTTTGCCGCGTCGCTGGCCGCACAGTTCCGTGGCCAGGTCGACTTTCGTCCGGAAGTGGGGTTCTCACGCTCGTACGTGGCAAAGGACGATCTCATGACTTCGCTTTCCGAAGCGATCGAGGCCGGCGTCTTTCGGTCGATCGACATGTACGCACGCGAAGACGACTGCAAACCCGAGACAGTGCGATGGATTTACGAGAAGGCTCGTGCACAAGGCATGAAGCTGAAGGCGCACGTCGGCGAATATGGTGGCGCCGACGAGGTGAAGCGGACCGTCGAGGTGCTTCAGCTCGATGAAGTGCAGCACGGAATCGCCGCGGCGGAGTCGACGGCTGTGATGAACTGGCTGGCTGACCATAAAATCCGGCTGAACGTCTGCCCCACGAGCAACGTGATGCTGGGCGCAGTGGCCGACCTGGAGTCGCACCCCATACGCGCGCTGTACGACCACGGGGTGGACGTCACGATCAACACCGACGACCTGATGATCTTTGGGCAGAGCGTTTCGGACGAATACGTGAATCTCTACCGGGCCGGGGTGTTCACGGCGGAGGAGCTTGAGGAGATTCGGTTGGGATCTCTTCGGTGAGAATCGGAGTCTCGGACGCAGACCATTCTGACGCTGGCGTCCAGCTGAACCGCCTGCGCCCAGGCAACCTCTAGCGCTCCACCGGCTCGAGTCGATCGGCGAAGATCCGGCGGTAGTAGCAGCTGTGGCGAGCCACGCCGTCCTTGACCGTGTGGCACACCCCCTCCTTGCGCAAATTGACCAAGTACAGGAGCGAGTTCTGCTCGCAGTTCACGCGGACCTCGACGAGGTCCAGGAAGTTGCCGGAGGTCTCGCCCTTTATCCATAGGCGGTCGCGCGAAAGGCTCCAGAAGGCTGCGACACCATGCTTAAGGGTGTAGTCCACCGCCAATCGGTTCGCGTGCGCCAGCACCAGGACGTCGCGGGACTCGACATCCTGCGCGACGACGGGAACCACCCCGTCGCCGCTGGCGGAGAAGAAGCGCCCGAAGTCCAGCGCGATGTCGCTGCCTTCTTCGAGTTCGGTGGTCGACAGGGCTGCCGGGTCACACCAAGCCATAGCTAGTCCTCGTGAAACGGTCGGAAGTGGAGCGGCTCTACGAAGATTACGCCGTTCTCATGTCGGCTTGATGACCACTAGCAGATCCGAGGCGACCTATGTCTCCCGCCAGGGCAGGCGCCACAGGCCAAGCCCCATGGTGACGACCGCGTAGGCCGCCAGCACCGCAAGCTCCAGCCAGACGTCCATACGTCCCCCGAGGGAGGCGGCGATGGCGTCGGCCGCGTAGCGGAGGGGCGAGACGTAGCCGAACCACTGCAACAGGAGCGGCGCCGACTCCAGGGTGAAGTACACCGGGGAGATGATGACAAGGACGATGGCGATGAGGCTGGCGATGATGTTTCCCACCGGCAGCGAGGGCGCGAAGCTCATCACGAACAGCACGATGCCGGCCAGCGCCAGGACGGTCAGAAGCAGCGCGGGGGCCAGCGCCCAGGTGGGGGAAATCTCCACGCCGGCGATAAGGGCGAAGCCCAGCAGAAACAGTGCGGAAAGAGTGCCCGACACTGCGGTGTACAACAGCGTTCCGACCACAAAGGCGGCCTTGGAGACGGGCATGGTGATGACGAGCTTCAGATGGCCCATGAACCGCTGCGCCACGATCTGCTGCCCGACGAGCATGGCGGTGCTGAAGGAAACGCCGAAGATCAGCGTCCCAGCGAGCAGGCGCTGCCACACAGCCGCGTCGTCGGGCGCGATGGAGCGAAAGACGTAGAACATGGGAATCGGAAACACCAGGGTTCCCAGAACGATCAGATACCACTGACGGATCATGGGGAGCGCATGGATCTCGAGGACGGCCAGCGAATCGCTCAGGAATTTGCGCGGGCCGGGAGCGCTTAGGCGATCCGTGCCCGGCGTCGTGCCCGGCTTCTTCATGGACGTCTGTCCGGAAAGTCGGTGACAAGCTCCAGGAGCCGACTGTTACGACAATCCACGGCCGCAACGGCCGGCAGCCCAAGCCGTGACCAAATCTCGAGCGCGGCAGAGCCGGTCAACGTGGCCAGAAACAGCGCCATCACCGTTCCGTGTGACACCAGCACCCAGGGCCCAGACGTTCGCGTCGTGACGCGGTCGATAGCGGTCGTCAGGCGCTGCAATGCTTGACTCCCTGACTCACGACCGAACACGACTTCGTTGGGATTCTCGAACAGCGCTTGCAGCTCCTGCTGTCTCGTCGCCGCATCGCGCCACGGCACGCCGGTCCGGTCGTGCTCGCGTAGGTCGGGCTCGACTTTCACATCAAGGCTGCAATGCCGCGCGATGATCTTTGCTGTGTCCGAGGCTTTGCGTTCGTCGCTTGAGCAGATCAGCCGGGGCTTGAATCCAGCGACGTATTCCGCCGCTCGAAGGGCCAGCCTCCGTCCTTCGTCGCTCAGCGGCCAATCCCGGTAACTCATGCGTTCCGAAATGGCGGGGCTGGAATGCCGGACAAGCAGCAGAGGCTGGCCGCTGGTCCCCGTCGCGGTGTCTGGTAAATCACTCCGCCGCATCGGCCTCGCCCTCGTCGCGCGTTTTCTGCGTCAGCGCCAGGTACACGTCCTCCAGACTCGTGCGCATCACGGAGTATTCGTCGATGCCCTGGGCCCGTAGCTGGGCGGCCAGGGCCAGGTGGTCGTCGCCGAAGAGGGTCTGGGGACCCTCGGAGGTCTCATGGACCAGCTTGTACTCGTGGCCGATGGAAGCCCGCAGATTCGCGATGGTGTCGAGCGAGATCAGGCGACCGTCCTGGATGATGCCGATTCGGTCGCAAAGCGTCTCAGCCTCCTCCATGTAATGGGTGGTCAGGAGTACGGCGGCGTCGCGTTGTCGGTAGCTCTGCAGGACCTCCCAGAGCCGTTGGCGGGACTCCACGTCCAGGCCGACCGTGGGTTCGTCCAGGATCAGCACGTCCGGCTGCGCCAGCATGGCGATGCCGACCAGGAGGCGGCGGCGCAAGCCGCCTGACAGGCGTTCGCTGTTGAAGTCGCGATGCGCCGTGAGGTCGAGTTCCTCGATCAGTTCGTCCGCCCGCACCCGCGCATCCCGCCGAGACAGCCCACGCAGCACGCCGAAGATTCGCAGGTGGTGGTACACCGAAAGTCCATGAAACAGGCGGGCCTCCTGCGGGACCACGCCAATCCGCGCCTTGGCGTCGTCAGGATTCGCCACGGCGTCGATGCCGACCACGCGCACCTGGCCGGAGGTTGGGAGCAGTTCCGTCGTGATCTGACGCACCAGCGTGGTCTTGCCCGCGCCGTTGGGCCCCAGCACACCAAGCGCCTCGCCCCAATTGACGGTTAGCGAGATGTCCTGGTTGGCGTGCGGGCCGTCCTTGTAGCGCTTGTTGAGGTTGCGGACCTCGATGGGCGGAGGTCGCTCAACGCTGGTCAGCGAAGTATGTCCATACAGAGATTCAACAGGTCTCCGGTCGTCCTGGCATCCGTGCACATCGTCCGCTTAGCCGGCGCCTCCTGCGAAGGGCGGTGACAGGTTAGCCGTCGGGTCGGCGACGGGACGATTCGCCACTGAAGAATTGCCAGAGGGCGAGTATGTTCGCGAAGCCTACGCCGCCCTTCCCAAGGCAATGATGGCTCGAGCCGCCCGGCCATGCATCCTGATCGTCGAGGACGACGCGCGATACGTCCGGCTGTTGCATGCCATCCTGCAGCAGCACGACTATCGGACGCAGAGCGCCGGCACAGGCGCTCGGGGGCTCGAATTGATCGCGTCCGAGGCGCCGGACGCCGTGGTGCTTGACCTTTGGCTGCCGGATCTCGACGGCCTGGAGGTACTGGAGCGAATGCGGCAGTTCTCTGACGCCCCCGTGATTATCGTTAGCGCGCGCGACGACGAAGCGGACATCGTGCGCGGGTTAGAGGCAGGCGCCGATGATTACCTGGGCAAGCCCTTCGGCGTTCCGGAGCTCCTGGCCCGCCTGCGCGCCGTGATGCGGCGGACGCCCCAGGCCCAGGTCCAGATTGCCTCACCCTTCGAGTCCGGGGATCTGCGCATCGATTTCGCGGCGGCTGAAGTCAGCGTCGCAGGCAAGCCAGTCAGGCTAAGCGCCACCGAATACCGTCTCCTCCAGTTCCTGGCTCGTAACGCCGGCCGCGTGCTCGTACCCGACCAGTTGCTCGAGAACGTGTGGGGACCCGAGTACGTGGGCGACGAGCACCTGGTGCGCGTGTACGTCAGTCGAGTTCGCCAGAAGATCGAGCGCGATCGTCGCAACCCACGCCACCTCATCACCCGGCCCGGGGTGGGATACATGCTGCGCCGGCACGAGTCACCGCATGCCCAGTCCAGCGACTGACCCGCCGCGCCAGTCGCCAGGCGGAGTCGGCGCGCCAAACACGGGCTTCGACTCGCGTGCCCACGCGCTCATCCGCTCATTCAGCCAGGCGGTCAAGATTCTCAACACGTCGACCTCGCTTGCGTCGGTGCTGGAAGACCTGGCGCGGATCAGCCGCTCGGTTCTCAATGCACGCTACGGCGCGGTGGCGGTC
>JAPPFO010000153.1 GCA_028875175.1 Chloroflexota bacterium
CACATCCTGGCGGGTCACTCCGGACCGGAGACGGCGGCGGACGCGCGGACGCACTTCGGCATTTTCGCGCCGCAGGTGTGGAAGCTGTTCCCGCGGGGCCAGGCAATCAACCTGAGCTTCTGGGACTACAACGACGTGGCGCCGGGGTACTTCGCGGCGGCTTCGCTGGCGGCGCAGGACCCGAAGGTGGGCGTGATCATCATCGAGGTTGCGCGGCCGGACTTCCCGGTGGCGGACCGGAACACGTTTGCCGACTCGGATCCGCTGGCGGCGGCCAAGGGCCTGTACCTGATCCGCGACTGGGATTCCAACCAGCCCGCGCAGGGCACGGTGTTCGTGCAAGGCTCCAACTCAACGGTGAACCTGGTGAACGTGCTGCCGCGGCTGGAAGAGGCCGGGGTGAACGTGCGGGTGGTGGCCGTGGTGAGCGAAGAGCTGTTCGCGCGCCAACCGGCGTCCTACCGCGACTCGATTGTGTCGGACGCCAGCCGGTACGACGCAATGGTGGTATCCACCGGCACGAGGCGATTCCCGCCGGTGAGCGGCCTTGGACCGCTGACGGACGAGTACTCGCTGTGGTCGGACTGGGACGACCAGTGGCTGACGGGCGGGACGGAGCCGGACGTGATCGCGGAGGCGCACTTGGACGCGGACTCGATCTTTGCCGGCATCAAGCGGTTTGCCGAGGACCACGACTCGCGGCTGGCGCGGCAGCAGGCGGCGGTTGGGTTGTAACGGATCTGCCAACTAATCCCGGCGTTGGCGCCCTCTCGCTGTGGGTGAAATCTAGGCTTCGGCCCGATGTTCTCAAGCGGCCAGTCTCGTACGGCCCTCTCCACGGTTGGCAGGGAGCCTCCTGGAGCGATCTGGTCGCGCGGTAGCTGGTGGGTCGTGCCGAAGCGATGGCGACTGGCGACGTCGACATGCGGACGGGCTGTGGCGAGATCCATGGACGTTGCGGCGCATAACGGCTGCGATGCGAACGCAGCTATCGACTTCCGCAGGCCGCGCCTGAATCTTCGAGGGATTCGAAGAGGACTGGTGGGTGTGGTTAGAGCGCGTTGTGCCAGCGGAGGCCGGGGAAGCGGCTGAAGTCGGTGTCGTTAGCGTGGAGTTCGGCCTGGGATTCGATGGCGAGGGCGGCGATGTGGGCGTTTGTGGCCAGGTTGCCTCCGACGCCGGCGGCCTGAAGCGCGTGGCATACGAGGGTGAGGTGATGCCGGCTGGGGTTCTAGGGAGTGACGTTGGGTGAGCGGAACCACTCGTCTACGTAGTCCAGCGCCTTCGTCTGCCTGGCCGGGTGATCGCGCAGGCCGGGGTGCGTGAACAGGCGCAAAAGAGCCAGTTGTGACAGCCGACGGGATCCCAACGCGCTCCGTGCCGTTCACCAGCCCTTCCCACCAACGGCGAGCTAGGTCGTGAAGAAGCGCTCCGTCGCTGTAGGCGTAGAGCAGCAGGTTGACGTCGGGAACGATCGCTCCCGGTTCTCTTCGGTGAACTTCCGGTGCCTTTTGAGGAAGGCCTCGACGTCAGATTGGTCGTTGAACTGGTTGAGCTTCACGGGGTCGATACCCGGCCGGAGAACGCTCAGGAGTGGTAGGACGCGATACTCGGGCCGATCCTCGGGGACATCCGGCGCGAGGAAGCGGTGGAGGGTGTCGTTGACGACTTGCTTGAACGGGACGTCAAGCAGCTTGACCTGCTGCTTGAGGTCGTCGTCGAGGGTTAGGGTGGTGCGAATGGAGACATCGAAGCATCACTGGCAGGCGATGCCAAGGTGTTCCGTTGGTCGTGGGACGCGAAGGAGGGCTAATCAGGTCGTAGCTGGCCTGGCGTTATTTCCACTCGTCGTCGGGGGGCCAGATGTTGCTGGCGCCGAGGCCGGCGCCCTGGAGGCCGGCGTCTTCGGTCCAGTCGGCGGTGGCGTCGCGCCACTTGATGAAGTGGGGGGCCTGGGTGTGGGCCTTGAAGGCGTCTTCGTCGACGTAGATTTCGTAGAGCCAGATGCGGTTGGGGTCGTTGGCGTCCTGGATGATGTCGAATTGGAGGCAGCCGGGCTCGTCGTTCACAGAGCCGCGGGCGTCGCCGATCATTTCCTCGATGAAGCGGTCTTTGAAGCCCTCTTTGATCTGGATGGGGGCGATGATGACGAACATTGGGGGTTCCTTTGCTGCGGGCGCTCTTGTACAGAGCGAGGGAAGCGCGTGTCCCGACCAGGCGGTTAGCGGGAGCGGTGTTGGTAGTTGGGGGATTCTTTGACGAGGACGACGTCGTGGGGGTGGCTTTCGTCGGCGCCGGCGTTGGTGACGCGGACGAAGCGGGCGCGGGTTTGCATGGCGTGGATGTCAGGGGCGCCGACGTAGCCCATGGATGAGCAGAGGCCGCCCACCAACTGGTCGATGAGGCCGGCGGTGGGGCCGCGGTAGGGGGTCTGGGCTTCGACGCCTTCGGCGACAAGCTTGGCGGCGTCTTCGACTTCGTGCTGGCCGTAGCGGTCGCGGGTGGCGACGCGCCGGTCGACCATGGCGCCGATGGAGCCCATGCCACGGTATTCCTTGAAGCGTTCGCCCTGGCGGTAGACGATCTCGCCGGGGCTGGCGTCGGTACCGGCCAGGAGGTTGCCGATCATGACGGCGGAGGCGCCCGCGGCGATGGCCTTGGCGACGTCGCCCGAATAGCGGATGCCGCCGTCGGCGACGAGCTGGACGCCGTGTTCGGCGCAGGGGTCGGCACAGTCGAGGATGGCAGTGAGCTGGGGCACGCCGACGCCCGCCACGATGCGGGTGGTGCAAATGGCGGCCGGTCCCACGCCGACCTTGATGGCGTCCGCGCCGGCCTGGATCAGGTCGCTGGCGCCGGCGGCGGTGACGACGTTGCCGGCGATGACTTCGATATCGAGGTTGTCCTTGACGCGGCTGACCATGTCCAGCACGGCGGAGTGGTGGCCGTGGGCCGAGTCGACGACGAGGGCGTCAACTCCGGCGTCGGTGAGTTCACGGGCGCGGTCGAAGGCTTCGTCCTGCACGCCGACGGCGGCGGCGACCACGAGGCGGCCTTTGTCGTCGTAGACGGCGTTGGGGAATTGCTGTCGCTTGGCGATGTCCTTGACGGTGATCAGGCCGCGAAGGATGCCCTGGGAATCGACGACGGGGAGTTTTTCGATGCGGTGTTCGTGGAGGCGGTGCTGGGCTTGTTCCAGGGTGGTGCCGACGGGGGCGGTGACGAGGTTCCGGCTGGTCATCAGGTCGGCGACGGTATGCGCCTGGTCGTGGGTGAAGCGCATGTCGCGGTTGGTGAGGATGCCGACCAGGCGCCCTTCCTCGTCGGTGATGGGCACGCCGGAGATTCGGTAGCGGGCCATCACGGCATTGGCGTCGGCCAGCGTGGCCGTGGGGGGCAACGTGACCGGGTCGACGATCATTCCGGACTGGGAGCGCTTGACTTTGTCAATCTCGCCGACCTGGTCGTCGATGGTGAGGTTGCGGTGAATGACGCCAATGCCGCCGGCGCGGGCCATGGCGACGGCCATGGTGGCCTCGGTAACGGTATCCATGGCGGAGGACACGAGAGGCACATTGAGGGCGAGGCGGGGCGTGATGCGGGTGCGGGTGTCGACCTGGGTGGGGAGCACGTCGGAGCGGCCGGGGACGAGGAGCACGTCGTCGTAGGTGAGGCCTTCGACGATGCTGCGGGTGGAGGTGACGGACTGCTCTTCGATGCGGACCGGATTCGGATCAAGCGACACGCAAGCGCCTCCCTGCGACTTGGGGTGACCCCGAATAACGAAAAAGACCCCGCGCCACTTGGGCCGGGGTCGCGACGCGGGAGGGCGGCGCGCAATCGGGGCAGGGTGCCGGAGACACCCGCCGACGACGTCGGTCACCTCTCCTCATCGTGCCGCCATGGTACACCCCCGTTCGGGGGGCTGCTGGGGATTGAGGTGGCTAGAAGGGCCGAGGTTGGTGGTTGGCGGGCGGTTGGCAGGTGGGGTTGGAGGCCTGCGTTTGGGGGGATCTGCTATGGCTCGTCGATAGCTTTGGATGCCGTGGGAGCGCTGGACGCTCCCGCCGGGAAGAACTCAGATGGCGACTGCGACTTTGGAAGAGCGCGTGAGTCGCCTCGAGGGCGGGTTCGAGCACTTGGCCACGAAGGTCGATGTCGCGGAACTACGAGGCGACCTTCATGCACTGGAATCGCGCCTGCTGCGCTGGATGGTGGGCGCGATTCTGGGATCGGTGGCCGCAGCGGCTGCCGTTACCGGGGTAATTGTGGCGCTCTTGGGCGCGGTCTAGCGCGGGAGACGGCGCACCGAGCGTCTCTAAGGCGTCGATCGATAGATAGAATGACGGGCGGTCGATGGGTGCTGCCTGTTGACCTGTGGTGGGCGTAGCTCAAACGGTTAGAGCGTCTGGTTGTGGCCCAGAAGGCTGGGGGTTCAAGTCCCCTCGCTCACCCCATTGAAGAAGGCGAGATTAGAGAGAAGAGAGAAAGAGAAAAGAGAGGATCAGGAGTCGCTAGGGGCTGGTGGTGGGCAGGTTGATGCGGGACGTGGGGTTGCAGGTTTTGGATGCGGCGTACTGGATGAGGCGGACGAGAAGGGCGCGGGCGAGGGGGTCGGTGCGGCCGGCCTGACTGAGGCCAAGAGTGGTGACGACGACTTTGCCCTTGCCGTAGTTGGCCTGGGCGGTGATGGCGGCTTCGTTGCCGAGCCAGCCGCGGAAGGTGCCCATGAGGATGTCGCTCGGGTCGAGACCGTCGACGGCCGGGATGACTCGCGGGGCGGCACTGGGGACGAACGCGGTGCTCATCAGGGGTTCGGATAGCAAACCTTCGCGAAGTTGGGGCGCGATCCAATCGAAGCCGGTGGACCAATGGGATGCGAAGCGGCCGGTGCGGGGAACCGAGGGCAGGAACGGGGTGTCGGCGAGGTCGGCGACGAGGAGGGCGGGCAGGCCGCCGGCGACCATTTCGAGGGCGTCAGCGCCGCCGCCGCCGGCGACGACGACGGCCTGGGTGCGGACGGGCTGGGTGAGGGTGGTGCAGCCGGCTTCGGCGAGGGCGTTGGCGAGGGTGGCGACGCGGTTGGTGTGGTCGACGCCGGTGAGGTAGATGCGGAGCTTGCCGTTGATGGTGGCGGCATCGGTGGGGACGATGAGGACTTGCTCTTGCTGGGCGAGAGCGAGACCGGGGCCGCGAATTGCGAGATCGATCTCAAGCACGCGGGCGGACTCGATGAGGGGAGCGGTGAATTCGAAGTGGTCGACGACGGCGGGTTCGACGCCGGCGGGGATGGGGATGGTCTCGCGGCGGCGGGACTCGCCGGAGACGCTCCAGACGATTTCAGCGTCGCCGCCGGCGCGAGGGCCGGATATGAGGGCGCGGACGGTGACGGGACTGCCGGCCCAGGCAGAGCCGGGGAGGCCGTCGATCAGAACAACGGTCTCGTCGGCTATGGAGCGCATGGCCTGGACGACGGGCTTGGGCCGGGACTGAAAGTCGGCGAGACCATTGACTTCCCAGCCCTGGTCCATGAGCTCGGTGAGGACGAAGCCGGAAAGGCCGGGGGTGGAGCGCAAGCGGGCGATCTGGCGCCGGAAGCCTTCGGCATGGACCTGGCGGGTGGCGGCCGTGAGGTCGTTGAGGGAGTCGAAGGCGTTGCGGGCGACTGACTTCCGAAAGCGCGATTCGAAGCCTGCCTGGTCGAAGGCGTGGTCGGGGGTCCAGTCGCGGTCGGCGAGAAGCCAGGGGGCCGGGGGCTTCCAGTCCTCCGGCAAGCCCCACAGGCCGAATTCGCTGAGCGCGACGGGGCGGTTGGCCGGAGCTTCGGCGTCGGCGCGTTCCCAGAGGTCCGGGGGGCGCGAAGCGAGCCAGTCGACGAAGGCGCCGAAGTCGCGCGCCCCCTGGGGGTGGGCGGCGTAGGTGTGCATGTCGGCGAGGTCGGTATCGAGATGCAGGGCGCCGAGCATGGCGGAGTTGTCGACAATGAGGCGGGTGGGGTCGGCTTCGCGCGCGACATTGACCCAGTTGCGCAGACGTTGGCGATGGTCGGCCTGGGCGGCAAGGTCGAGGCCCCAGCCCTCGTTGATGACGGCACGGGCGATCAGCGAGGGGTGGTGGGCATCGCGGCCTGCGGCGTCGCGGAGCATGGCGGAGACATCGTCGTCGAGCCAGCCAGGGAATGGTTCGTCCGGTCGTTGGGGGTGGCCCCAGCTAGGGAGGTCGTACCAGACCAGGAGACCCAGCCGGTCGGCGAGGGCGAGATAGCGGGGATCGGGGAGCTTGACGTGGCAGCGGACGAGGTTGAGACCGGCGTCGCGTGCGACCTGGAAGCGGCGGGCTAGGGCGTCGTCGCCGGGGTAGGCGTAGCCGGTGCGGGGGCTGTAGTCCTGGTCGAGCGCACCGCGGAGGTAGATGGGCTGGCCGTTGAGGCGGAGTTCGTCTTCGTCGGCCTCGATGCGGCGAAAGCCAGTGGTGAAGCGACGGGTGTGGGTGCAGCCGTCTGTGTCGAGGGTGACGTCGACGTCGTAGAGGTTTGGTGCGCCGGGCGCCCAGGGTTGGACGTCGGGCCAGTTGTGGTGGAGTTCGACGCCGGAGCTGATGACACCGGTGGCTTCGGCGGTCCACAGGGGGGTGGGGCTGTTGGCTTCGCGGACGGAAACATGGACTCGCCCATGGCTATCGGGGCTGCCCAAAACGTTCAGGCTCGCGGTCTGCAGGTCCGCGGCGAGGACGGTTCGGAGGCCGGTGACGTGGCTGGGTGGGCGCAAGTCTAGCCAGATGGGCTGCCAGAGACCGGAGCATTCGCCGTACCAGTGCTGCTTGCCGCGCGGGATCCAGGCGGCGCGCGTCGGAGGGCTACCGGGGGGCGTGACGAGATTTGGGACATCGACCGGCGAGTCCCAGACGCGAACGGTGAGAGCGACGGAGCGGCCGTGGGTTTCGGCGGGCAAGACGGCTTCGAAGGGGAGATAGCCGCCACGGTTGGAAGCGAGGCGTTGGTCGTCGACCCAGACATCGGCGAGCCAGTCGGCGGCACCGAAGGTGATGACGGCTTGGCAGCCGGGCGAAGGCGTGGGGACATCCAGCTTGCGGCGGTACCAAAAGAAGGCGGGGCCGGTGGGTGGGCTGTCGAGGATGATCTGGGGGTATACCGGCGGTTCGATCACGGTGTTGAAGTCGACGCCGCGCAGATCGGGGGAGTCGCTGACGCCGAGCTGCCAGGGACCCTGGATGCGGGTGCGGCCCGGATGAGTCATGTTCTGATACCTTGACCGACGGTGGCCGAGCAACACTCACAGGCCGGGGGCGGGCCCGAGTCCCAGCCGCCAGGCGACTTGTTTGAGGGCCCTGCCACAGGCACGTACGCGGGCCTGGCGGTGGCTGCGCTCCTGATAGCGAGCGCGGTGTTCATTTTGCTGGCGGACCGTAGTCTACGGCGTCCGGCGGAGATTCCCGAGGCGTTGCGTCCCACGGCAGCGGCCCCACTGGCAACCCCGGCGCGGCAGGCGCCAGCAGTGATTCCGGTAACGCCGGAACCTATCGTGATTGACTTGGAATTGCCGGAAGGGCCCTTCGAGCCGTTGCCGACGCCCACGGCAGTTCCGGTACACACCGAGGCGCCGGCACGGTATTTCCTGGTCACTGTGCAAAGCGGGGACACGCTGGCGGCGATTGCCAGCCGGTACGGGTACAGCTTTGAGGAAATTGCCGAGTTGAACGGCATCGATGAGCCATACGTCATCCACATCGGCGACGAGTTGCTGTTTCCAAATCGGTAGCTGCGTTTACTCGAGCCGAGGTCAGGCCTCGGCATTTCGTCTGGTGTGATCCTCGCCATCCCGTTGGTCCTCGGACGAGGATTCGTCGACCGCGGATTCCTCGTCCCTATCGGATTCGGGTGGAGAATCCGCGGAGTTTTGACCGGTCGACGTGTCGGACTCGGACGACTTGGGCACGGTCTGAGACTCGGCGGCCTCGTCGGGCTGGGACTCGGCGGGCGGGTCCGCGGGGTCGGCTGTTGCCGTGGGCTCGGATTCGCCCTCCTGGTCGACGGCAGGCTCCGTCGCCACGGCTGGCTGGGTGGGGTCCAGGCCGGGATCGAGGGCGACGAAGCGGACGGGCCAGGCCGTGATGTCGGCGGCTGGCGCGGGCAGCGCCATGAAGGCCATGCGGTCCGCACTCAGCGCTTCTGTATTGACGAGGCCGCGGACGACGGGGACGTCGTTCTCCAGGAGGGTGCTGAGGATCACGCGTTCGTCGTCGGGTTCCTCTGCGCGGCCAACGGATATGCCGTCAGCCAGGGCGACGAGCTTGGCCCCGCGGACGAAGAGCCATTGTGCGGCTTGGGCCGTGAGGGAGGGCGTGACACCCTCCCCGCGGGCCGCAATGACGACGATGTCGCGATTCTGCAGTTGATGGCCGAATGCGTCTTCGAGACGATTGGAATCGATGTCCGAGGCATCGGCCGTGACTTGCAGGTGAGCGACCAGACCCTCGCCGAAGAATGTTTCGGGTGCGAGGCCGGACAGGTCAGATCCCCAGCGGACATAGCGGCGAGGGGCGAGGACGTGAGTGCCAACATCCGCGTCCATTTCGATTCGGTGGGTGAGCGTCCGCGGTTGGCCGGCGCGCTCGAATTCGAGCGCGGCAAAGGCGTCAGCGGCGCCATGGCGGAGAATCTTGGTGCAATCAACGACGCGGCGTGACATCAGCTCCGGAGATAGGTGGCGGTTTGAACGATGGTGGGGCGCGAAGGCGTGCCCCGTCAATAGCTGCCGAGCCTATTCGATGGTGAGGGGCCGGCCCCAGCGTGGTTCGCAGACCCGGATTGGGGTGCCAGCGAAGGCGTGTCGATAGAAGTCAAGGCCGTCAGCTTGCAGGTGAATCGGGATGAGGGTGCGCGGGTTAACAGTCTCGATGAAGCGCTGAAGGTCCGGGCCGCTCGCGTGGCCGGAAGCGTGAAAGCCAGCCGCTTCGGCCTCGGATTCGGAGGCGCCGCCGAGAAAGTCCAGGTTCAAGAGACTCGCCCAGTTGCGAAGGCGCTGCATGTCCAGCTGCGATTCCTCGTCGTAGGGCTCGCTGGAGGAGTAGATCCAGGCACCGGCGGTGAGTTCGCCGAGGTCCAGCAGCCGGGTCACGTCAAAGAAGCTCATGCAGAGGACGTAGGCCCCGGGATGTGTCGCGATGTCTGTTGGCGGCACGAGGGCTCCGGCAAATTCATCTGACAGTTCGTCCTGCCAGGCCGTGGTTGTGGCTCGCCGGTCGTCGAAGACTAGGAGACCATCCGGCGCCGACGGCAGGGGCGTGGCCGGATCTACGGTATGCATGGCCTTGAGAAGGAGGGCGTCCTTCATGAGGACGACGAGTTGGCGATTGGTCTGGTGGGCGGCATGAAGGAAGGTCTCCATGCGTTCGATGTTCCGGGGGCCAAAATCGGCTACGACTAGGCCATCCGTTTGGCTGACGCACTCGTTGGCGCGAACGCGCACGTCGGACTCTGATGCGCCGCGAGTGCGGGCGGCCTGCGTGCCTTCGCAGATGAGGGCGACAAGGTCGAGTTTGGCGAGTTCTTGGGCAAAGTTCCAGGTCTGTTCGGCGCGGCGGCCGTGCATGCGAATGTCGCCGGTGTAGCCGATCCAGCCGGCTGAAGTCTCGATTGCAAAGCCGTGCGCGCCGGGGATGGAGTGGTCAACGGGGAAGGCGCGAATCTCGCGCCCGTCGACTTCGGAGAGTCCGGTTGTTGCAGGCACGGCTTGGGGATCGGGACCGGACTTGGCATAGCGACGGGCCCAGTAGGCGGCGGCGTCGGATGGCCATCTGGCGTCGGCCACGAGAGCCCAGGGCCTCTGTTGGTAGGGGGTTCTGGCCTCCGTGATCAGAAGGCCGTCTCGCGGCGTGCGTGGCCGAAGGAAGACGGTCTGCGTGTCGTCGGCGCTCTGACCGCCGTCCTGCATGGCCTTCGCGATTGCGGCGGTGAGTCCGCCGGTGACGACGGGAATGTCAGGGCGAAGGAGTGAGACGTAACCGACGTGGTCGGCGTGGGCGTGGCTGAGGACGACGGCGCGCGGGCTGACATCGTTGCGGTAGCCGGGACTGCCGCGCAGTCGCCGCCAGATCGCGGCGTGTTCGGGGAGGGCATTGAGGTCGTCGCGGTACAGACCTTCCAGGGGCGGGAGCAGGCCAGTCAGAAGGTAGTCGGAGAGGCCGTGGACGGTGCGCGGCTGGAGAAACTCCTCGAAGTAGGTGCCAAGAGCCCCAAAGGACATACCGAAATCGAAGAGGATCTGCCAGTCGTCGTCTTCGAGCAGCAATTTATTGCCGCCGATTTCGCCGGCGCCGCCAAAAGCGGTGAAGCGCACCGGCATCAGGAGGACACGGGCGCCGGGATCAGGCTCTCAGGCGGGCGAGCACGGCGGGGTTCTGGATCGAGCGCGGACGGCCGCCTTGAATCACGGCGGCGGCGCAACGCAGGGCGCTCTCAGGGCCCCAGCGGGACGCCTCCTGGGAGTAGCCGGCCGAGTGCGGGGTAAGTAGAGCGTCCGGGATGTCGAGCAGCGGGTTGTCCTCAGCGATCGGCTCAATTTCGGTCACGTCCAGCCCGGCGCCGGCGATCTGGCCGGCTTGCAACGCGGCGACAAGGGCCGGTTCGTCAATGATGGGGCCGCGAGCGGTGTTGATGACGAAGGCCGTGGGCTTCATGCGGGCGAAGGCCTCCGTGCTGAGGCAGTGGCGAGTTTCAGGATTGAGGGGGAGGTGGACGCAGAGATAGTCGGAACTCTCAAGAACAGCGCCAAAGTCGACGAGTTCGACGTCAAAGTCGTCGGCGAGCGAGGAGTCGACGTAGGGGTCGTAGGCAATGACGCGCAGGCCGAAGGCCTGGCAGCGCGTCGCGACGGCGCGCGCGATGTTGCCGAATCCGAGCAGTCCGGCTACCTGGCCACGCAGGCGCGGCCAGTGCTCCGAGGTGTCGATGGCGCCGTCGCGGGTGGGCGCCTGCGAGCGCGTCTCGTAGACCGTGCGCGGCAGGCGCCGGTAGCAGGAGAGCAGGAGCATCAGCGTGTGGTCGGCGACTTCCTCGATGCAGAGGTCGGGCGTGTTGCCCACCATGACGCCGTGGTCGGTGGCGGCCTTCAAGTCGATCGGGTCTACGCCGGTGGTGCAGGTAATGATGGCCCGCAGGTTTGGTGCAATGGCGAAGTCGTCGCCGGTAAACGGATCAAGTCCTACCGCGCCGGCCGTGGCGCGTGCCAGTGCAGCTCGGCGTTCTTCGCTGTCCTGAATGTCAGCGAAGTCGACCTGCCCCCCGGCCTGCTCAACGACACCGACATACGGGAGGAAGCGGTGGGCGTGTTGTAGGGGTACGAAGACGGTGGGTGGATTAGCCATAGGGAAGTCCTTGGGAGCAGGTGGTCGGTGGACCGCAGGCGGAAGTCAAAGGGCTTCAACGGTTTCGGATCCGGTAAGGAGGTGAATCCAGGTTCGTCCCGGGCGGAGCTCAATGGGTGAGCCATCTGGATCGAGAAAATCTGTCACGTCGGTTTCCGAGGCCCGACGCCAAGTTCCATCGACGCGCGCGCCATCGCGAAACACGGACACGGTGCCTTCACCGGTGGTGTCGATCCAGAGCGACTTATTGCCCAAGGAATCTTCGTCGAAATCGGTAAGGCGGGCGGGAACCCACTGGACAATGACGTTCTCCACGGCGAGGGCCTCGCCCGTGAAGGCGTCGATGTCGAGCGCACCGCCGAGCGAGCGACGCCAGCGGCGAGTAGCGGTATCGAACAGGTACTCGGCCTGAAAGGCGTTTCGAGGTCCGGCCGGAATTGTTAGATGGGTCAGGGACCCGAGATCGGGTTCGGCCTCGTAAAAGCTGAAGCCCCCTATCTCGCGCCGATTGGGATGGCGCTGAGCGCCGACTTCGCGCAACGCGGGGAGACTGGCGTACATGTTGAACGGGGCAGGCCGACTGGAAACGCGGTAGTAGGGGCGGGTTTCGTCATAGAAGAACTGGTCCAAATCGGCAACGGGCGACGAGCGCAGGTCCTGCATGACGGGTGGACTGGCGCCAACGTGGGCAAAGAGCGCATCAAACTGCTGGACCAGACTTCGGTCGACGAAACGCGAACTGCGGATAGGCCCGACGCGGTCGAGGTCGCTGTCCAGGAAAAACGCGGTGTAGCGGGTGACTGAGCCTTCGGTGACGTGTTCGTAGACAACTCCGGCGGTGCTCAGGCCACTCTGGGGACGGGCGCCGATGGCGTTGTCGATCTTGACCGCGACGACGCGCTGGGCTCTTGCGTTCGGGCTGATTTCGAGGCCCGTCAGCGGTGAGCGAATAGGCGGCGGGGTCGGCGTCGGCGTCGGCGTCGGATCCGGCGTGGGCGGTGGTGTCGTCGGTTCGGGGGGCGGGGTTGCCGTAGGCGCTGCGGTCGGCGTCGGCGGGCTTGTCGGACGGGGTGCGGCGACGGTGGCGACCGGAGCGACTGGCGCGGCTGTAGGCGAGGTGGGGGGCGCGGTGGTTGGCTGCGGCGCCACGACGGCTGCGGGCGTTGGTGTCGACAATAACGGTGTGCGACCGCTGGAAGCTGCGGTGGGCGGTGGCGGTGACGTATCCGAGGGCGTCGCCGCCGTGGGAGTCGGCGCTGCCGCCTCAGGTTCGCCACAGCCGGCAATGAGAAGTACGGTTCCGCCGGTCAGCAGAACGGCAACGCGGCGCCGCGTGATTCGTGCCGGGCTAGGCATACGCGGTGCGAGACTTTCGGTTTGAGGTGACGAGCACAGATACAGGATGCGTTGGGCGCGGTGGGCAGTGCAACGCAGGTCTCAATGGTGTCCAGTCTTGCAGTCTAGAAAGGGAAGGTGCCTACCGAGGCCGACCGTAGCCCACGGGTTAGGATCGCGCATGGAGCAGGCGAATGACCTGGGCGGGAGACGCGGGGCTGACAGCGGTTTCTATTGAAGAACGAGTCGGCCGACTTGAAGGCGGCTACGAATACTTGGCCACGAAGGCGGATCTTGCCCAGTTCACGGCCGATACGCGGACCGAAATCGCTGACTCCAGGGATGAGATGCAGACTGAGTACGTGGAAACCAGGACTGCGATGCAGAACGAGAATGCCGAGTCCAGGGCGGTGATGCCGGCGACGCTGGCCGACCGAGTGACCGCGACCCAGGCCGACATCAAGGATTTCGAAGTCCCGCTCACGGCGGCTGTCAACCAGTCTTAGATTCGCGCGATGCAGTGGACCGTGCTGTTCGTCAGTGTTGCGGCCGGCGTGCTAGTTGCGGTCGACCGACTGTTGGGTCCCGCGGTTGGCGGCTGACTAGCGCGATCTTCTCGAAGTCTCGGCCATTCCTGGAGTCACTACGGCTGGCCCAAGACGCGGCGGCACGCGGCGGCGACGCGGGCGGCGCCTTCGGAGATGGGTAAGGCACGCAGATCGTCGTTGAAGATCTCAACGCCGCCGGGACCCTCGTAGCCCGCGGCTTCGAGGGCAGCCAGGATGGCTGACAGATCCATGACCCCGTCGCCGGGCAGGCGGCGCACGGAGTCATCGAAGGTGGTCGGGTCGCCGGGCGGGGCGTCGTTGAGATGGACGTGGTTGATGGCACGGCCGGCTACGGCGATGTCGGCCAGTTCGCTGTCGCCGCAGTGGAAATGGTAGGTGTCGAATAGGATGCCGACGTTGACGCGGCCGATGCGCTCGATGAGGCCCAGCGTGCCCTGGATGCCGGAAAACAGCTCGTAGGGCTGCTCAGGCCAGATGTTGGGGCCGATGAACTCGAGACTGAGGGCGACGCCCTCGCCGGCGACGGTGTCGGCCACGTCGCCGATGCGCAGGGCGAGCAGGTCCAGCATTGCATCGGCCGGCCTGTCGACGCGGTTGGGCACGACGACGGCGGCGACACGAGCGCCCAGGGCCGCGCCCAGCGCGGCATTGTCGGCCACCTCATTCAGGCTGGCGTCAAAGTCGGCGTGGGCGCCGATGACTTGCGCGCCAGCGCCCCAGGCGCCGGGCTGAATGCCGCGGGACTGGAAGGTCTCGATTACGGCGTCGCGTCCGGCGGCGGCCTCGAGCGCGCGCGCAGCGGGCATGCTGAAGTCTGCGGCCTGGAAGCCGGCAGCGGCGGCTGCGTCCAGGTAGATTTCGAGGTCGTCGACCTGAGCCACCGTGGCGGGATGAAGCGCGGGGATTAGCGCGGACATTGGCTCGACTCTCCTCGGAGTGAAGGGCGCGTGCGTTCCGCCATGACTGGATTGACGAGCAGGACGACCTAGCGGTCGCGGCCGGTTGCGCCGTGCAGGGCTTCGCGAACGACGATGTCGTCAATCAGGCGTTCGACCGGTGCCAGGTCGTCGGTATAGACGGTTTCAGCGCGGTTGACCTCACGGAGTTCCCAGGGT
>JAPPFO010000036.1 GCA_028875175.1 Chloroflexota bacterium
CAATGTGTTCACCATGTCTCCGAACATGTGTTCATGATGTCCCCGGTCTGCACACCCTCAAGGGCGAGGGAGAAAAATGGTGGCCCGAGTGGTGGACTGCGGCTGTGCGTGGTCGCTGGCGGGGCGATCGCGACCGGAAGACCCCTCACCGATTTCCGGCGAAGACGCCGGAATCTGCCTCTCCCCCAGGAGAGGGTGAAGAGGCGCCAGAGCTTCGAGGATGACGGGCGTTGTGCACGGGTTTCCAGAGGGGTGCGGCGAGGGCGTAGGCGAGGGCGGCGGCGAGGAGGGTCCAGGCGAAGCCGACGGAGACGATGAGGATGGCGGCGACGAAGGCGGCAGCCACCGAGGCGGCGCCGTTGGCGGCCCAGGCCCAGGAGATGGCGGCGCGGTCTTGAGCCAGGGCGCGGATGGCGGCGGGCATGACGGTCCCGAGGGCCAGGGACGGCGAGGCCGCCAGGACAGCCACGACCAGGCGAACGGCCAGGGGCGCGCCCAGGGCCAACGGCGCCGCGAGGAGCAGCCCGCCCAGGAGGAACACGCTCATTGCGGCCATGCCGGCGGAGGAGGTGGGCGAGGGGCGCCACCAACGCGACGAGAGGCTGCCGAGTCCGGCCCAGGCGAGCATGGCGGCAATGCCGGTAGCAAAGGCCACAGTGGGGGCGTCGAGCACGAGGATGAGGCGTTGCAGCAGCGCAATCTGGGTGGCCGTGAAGGCGACGCCGGCGGCGGCGACGAAGGCGAGGCGACGTAGGCCTACACGGGTTGCACCGCGTCGGCGTTGGCCCATGAGCGGCGCGATCATTGTGAGGACGGCCGCGCCGGTGGCCGCCGCCGCCAGCGGGACAAGGACCAGGAATCCGGCGCCGCCGAAGGGTTGCCAGGTGCGTCCGGTGGTGGAGAGGACTTCGCGCCACTGGGTCCAGTCGAAGTAGTGGAAGAAGTAGGGGCGGTCGTCGGTGACGGGCGTCCAGGTTGCCGGGGTCGATTCACCAGGGACGGCGGCCTGGAAGGCTCGGAAGAGCTGGGTGTCGGGCAGGCGATTGAAGCGGTTGGAATCGGCTTCGTCGAGGTTGGCGTGGAAGACCCAGTCGAAGCCGTCGCGCTCCAGGTTGGTCGTTAGGGCCTGGCGTTCTGTCTCCGTAAAGGGGGTTGGGGAGGCGAGCATGGTGACGACTTCGAGGGAGCGCCAGGCGAGGAGGTGGGGGGCGGGGTCGGTGATGCCGGATTGGCGGAGGGCAGCGAGCAGGGATGCCCACATGCGGACGGACTCGGAAGGGGTGGCTTGCAGCCAGCGTGTGACGACGAGGCGGCCGTTGGGCGCCAGGGCGCGCCAGCCGTCGGCGAGGGCGTCGCTGGTGAGGGCGTAGGTTTCGCGGAGGCCGAAGGTGCCGGCGGCGACGCCCTGGAAGGACTCGCGGAGGGGCCAGACGACGAGGTCGTAGCTGTCGGCCGATCGAAGGGCCGAGCGGACGCCACGATCGAGGATGTGGACGCGGTTGTCGTTCAGGACGGTGTCGTCGACCGCGGACTGCCATGCGCTGCGAAGCGCGGCGTCGGGCTGGACGAGGTCGATTTCGTCGATGCCGGCTCGGAGCAGGACGGCAGTGTCGAAGGCGCCGATTGGATCGAGCAGCAAGGCCGACGCGACGGGACGCAGGGTGATCGCGTGGGCGAGGGGGACGTGGTCGAGGGCTTCGGTCGGCGGGACGTCAAGCGCCGCCGCATTTCCGCCGTCGACGGTGAGGCCTAGGCGGGGTCGGGGGACGGATCCGGTGTAGTTGAGGCTCAAGCCGGTGGCGGTGCGGAAGCCGGCGTTTTGGAGGATGTCGACGCGGGAGTTGGAGGAGAGCTGGGTGTCGAGGCGGTGGGCATCGGGTCGTTGGAGGGCCTGGGCGAGTTGGGAGTGGACGGACACGCGCGGTCCGGCGGGGGCGACGGCGATGGCTAGGGCGATGAGGCCCAGCCCCGACAGGCCGGCGATGGTTGCCGGTAGTCGAGAGGCCAGGAGCAGCGGCGCTGCCATTGCGAGCGCGGCAGCGAGCAGGATCGTCGCAGCCGATCCAACGAGGCCAAGGAGCGGTACGGCCAGGGCGGCGCCGGCGGCCGATCCGGCGAGGCTGGCGCCATAGGTCGTGCCCGCGCCGGCCGGGCTGTGGCGCAGCGCGGCAACCACGGCGACGCCGGCGCAGGTGAAGGGGACGGCGGCCACGATGAAAGAGAGCGCGAGCCATGCGAGCTGGCTGGCGTCTGCGCCGATGCGATAGGTGTCCAGGGGGATGCGGTCGGCCGTGACGTAGGCGGCGACGGCGGTGAGGGCGAAGAGGGCGCCGGCCCAGCCAATTGCCGTGTGGGGCGCGGCGCCGGCCAGGCGGGCTGACGTTGCCGTGAGGGTTCCGGCCGCGCCGATGCCGAGGAGGGCCATGGCGATGGCGACGAAGGCGAAGTGGTGGCCCTGGACGATCGCATAGACGCGGGTGAGGGCGATCTCGAACAGCAGGCTGGCAGCCGAGACCAGGACCAAGCCTGCGACGAGCCTGAGTCTCACGGGATCACAACCGACTGGATGCGCTGGTCAATAGATCGTCACACGCGAGGTGGCGTTAGCCGCCTGTGTCGCCGCGCCTGAGTTCGATGCGGTGTTCGCCAGGGGATCGCCGCGGGCTGACGGTAGCGGGGTCGAACGGGGTTCCAGCAGGAACCAGTCCAACTCGCGGGGCGGTATCTGCCAGGCCGGGGACCAGCCCGAGTCGTCAAATTCCAGCCGCATCCAGTCCGGCGGGTCGGCGTTGGCGTCATAGACCTCGGGGCTGCCGAAGGTTCCCTCGAACGGCGGCACGTCCCGGCTCCAGGCCGTGGCCGGTCGCAGCTTCCAGCGGGAATCAGTGCCAACCACCTCGGACGTGCCGTCCGGTTGGGTGATCTCCAGTTCCGCCCAGAGGCCGGCGCGTTCGCCCACGGTGTAGGCGTTGCCGCTCTGCGAGTGCCAGCCCTGGCCCCGGCCCGCCGCGCCGTAGTGGTAGGCGCGGACCGCGATGAGGTTTGCGCCGGAACGGAGTTTGGAGGCAACGTCGTACGTGTCGTAGCTCTTGCGCCTGGGATCGCTGCTCGCCGGGCCGCGGCCCAGGTAGGCGCCGTTGACGTAGGCGACGTAGCGGTCCGATGCCGTGATGTGCAGGCGCGCCCGGCCGGGCTGACGGGCGAGCGCAAATGCGCGGCGGGCGTACAGATAGCAGTGGTAGGGCTTCGGCTCGCCCCGGCACCAGATCCAGACCCCGGTCCGTTGACTCGACGGAGACACGCCGGCCGTCATCCGCAAGCCTCCACGCCGCAGCGACCGCGGTCGGCGGCTCCAAACATAGAGCATGGCGACGAAATCCGCCCGGAGCGCGGGGTGTGACAAGCTGCGATTTGGAGGTTTCGGACCGAGACGGATGGCGCGTGTTCTGGAAGCGGCGGCGTGGGCGCGAGAAGTTGATGGCCGAGATCCGGCGGGCCGGCATCGTGCATTCCGAGCCGGTTCTGGAAGCCATCGAGCGGGTGGAGCGGCGCCACTTTGTGAGGCCTGACGATGCGAGCGAGGCCTACGACAACGCACCGCTGCCGATCGGGCGGGGGCAGACCATATCGCAGCCGCTGGTGGTGGCGCTGATGTCGGAGGCCCTGGCTATCGGGTCAGGCGACCGGGTGCTGGAGATTGGAACGGGGTCGGGTTACCAGTCGGCGGTGCTGGCGGAGATGGGCGCCCAGGTTTGCAGCGTGGAGATCATTCCCGCGCTGGCGGACTGGGCGGCGGTGAACTTGCGAAACGCCGGGTATTGCGGCGTTGCGTTGCACACCGCCGATGGTTTCTTCGGCTGGGAAGAGCACGCGCCGTACGACGCCATCATCGTCACGGCAGCGGCCAGCAAGATTCCACGGCCGCTGATTCCGCAGCTGCGTGTCGGCGGCCGGCTGGTGGTTCCCGTGGGATCGAACGCCTGGGACCAGACGCTGTGGGTGGTTGAGCGGACCCAGGAGGGCGAGACGTCGACCAACCTCGGCCCCGTGCGCTTCGTGCCGCTGACAGGCGAGGGGCAATCGGCTCGAGGCTGAGTCCCGGCGTTCGCCGCTGCCTAGACTCCCAGCTCGTCGCCGAAGCGATCGTGCTCCTGCGGCGGACCGTCGAACTCCAGCGCGATCACCGTATCGATGGGATCGGGCGCGTAGGCGGGCAGGCCGCGCAGCCAGACACGGTGGCCGCGTTGCTCCACGGTGACCGGCGCATCCGATCCGAGCAGGCGGGCGCCGAGGATGCGTCCGCCGACGCCGCCCACCACGATCTCCTCGCCCGGCCAGCGCCAGCAGTGCAGGTAGAGCGTGTTGCCGATCTTGGTATGCGTGCGGCCCGCGCTGCTGATGCGCAGCCGGTCGGCGGTCGGTTCGCTGCCGTAGATCGACTCGCCGTAGACATCCAGCCAGCGACCCATGACGCGCAGGCGCTCCACGGATTCAAATGGGATGCGGCCATCAGGGTCGGGACCCACGTTCAGCAGGTAGTTCCCGCCGCCGTTGGCCGCGGTGACCAGGTAGTGAATGAGCTGGCGGGGGGACTTCCACTCGCGGTCGATGGTCGAGTATCCCCAGGTCGTGTTCATGGTCATGCAGCTTTCCCAGAGCCGATCCGGGGAGGGCGTGACGTGCTGCTCGGGCGTGTCGAAGTCCTCCGGCTGCATGGAGCGGTTGTTGATGAGGATGTCGGGCTGCAGAAGCCGGACTTCAGCGTTGAGCGGCGTCGAGTTCCAGTCCTCGGGCGTGTAGGGCCAGCCGCCGTCGTACCAGAGCACCGAGAGGTCGCCGTAGCCAGTGCAGAGTTCCAGCACCTGCGCGTGGACGTAGTCCAGAAACTCCGCCCAGCCGTCCGGGTCGCCGGCCTTGCCGCGAAAGTAGGCCGGGTAGCGCCAGTCCAGCAGCGAGTAGTAGAACCCGTAGCGCATGCCGCGCTTCTCGCAGGCGTTCACGAACTCCGCCAGCAGGTCGCGCTTCGCCGCCGTTTTGGGGGCGGTGAAGTCCGAGACCTGGGAGTCCCAGAGGCTGAAGCCCTCGTGGTGGCGCGAGGTCAGGATCATGTAGCGCATGCCGGCGTCCTGGGCCAGCGCCACCCACTCGTCGGGGTTGTAGTGCTGGGGATCGAACTGATCGGCCAGGACCTTGTATTCCTCGGGCGGAATGCTCTCCTGGTACATCGTCCACTCGTGGCGGGCCAGGAGGGAGTACAGGCCCCAATGGATGAACATGCCGAAGCGGGCGTCGTGCCACCAGGAGAGCGCGGTGGGGGTTGGCATTGGAGCTTCCTTGGGTTGGGGAGTTGATCAGACGGCAGCATGCGCCCGTGCAGGGTGATCGGGCAATTGTGGGGCACCGGGATGTGGGTCGTCCCGGCAGCGATGCGCTGCCAGGTGTGCGTCGGGTGCGGGCGGACCCATGGTCCATCCACTAGTGGGCAGGCGGGATCCCTCGATCCGCTCAAACGCCCAGCAGCAACGTAATCACTACGCTTGACGGGTCGTTATGCACTGATGATGAGGCGTTATGCTAGTGCATCATGCGAACCACAATCTCGCTCGATGATCAGCTGGCTCGGCAAGTGCGTCGTGCGGCAGCAGCCCGCGACATGAGCGTGAGCGCCTTTATTTCCAAAATGCTGGACGACGCGCTGAAACGCCACGACCCGTCGGAGCCGCCGCCATTCCGCCTGATAACCGTGCGTGGCGTTCGTCCCCGTCCCGGAGTTGATCTGGACCGGCCAAGGGAGCTGGATGCCCGGGAAGACGAGGTCAGATTCGCGCGACGGCCTGGGTGACTACAGTTGCTGCTTCCCGACGTCAATGTCCTGATATATGCGCACATCGAGGACTCGACGCCCGACCACGCCGAGTACGCGAGCTGGATCACCCGCCTGGCGACGGGGCCCGAACCATTCGCCCTTTCCCTCCTGGTCTTGTCCGGATTCATTCGTGTCGTGACCAATCCCCGAGTCTTTAGCCCCGCGTCGACTCTTGATCAGTCGTTCAGATTCGTTGCGGCGCTCGTGAAACGCCCGACAGCGCGAATTGTGGGCCCGGGTCCAGATCATCTGGAGATCTTCGAACGACTGTGCCGTGAGTCCAGCGCCACCGGAAAGCTGATCGCTGACGCTCAGCACGCGGCGGTCGCCGTGGAGCATGGGTGCACGATGGTGACGACTGACTCGGACTTCAGCCGATTCCCCGGACTACGATGGAAGCATCCACTGGGCCCAGACGGGGCCTAGAGCCCGATTGCTCAAACCGTGCCTAACCGTCGATCACGCCTGACGCGCCCGCTCAACCCCATGCCGGCCGCGGTTGAGCGCGCGCTCGAAGAGGCTGGCCTGATGGAGGCCTACCAGGCCCGCCCGCCGTACCAGCGGAACGATTACCTGGGCTGGATCGACCGGGCCAAGCGGCCCGAGACGAAGGCCCGCCGGCTGCAGCAGATGCTGGGCGAGTTGGAGCAGGGGGACGTGTACATGAAGATGGCGTGGCGGGCGGGAAGGCGGTAGCGGACGTGCCCGCATCGCCTACGATGCATCGATGGCAATGAAGAACCCTCCGCATCCGGGGAGAAGCATTCAGATGACTTGCCTTGAGCCGCTGGGCCTAAGCGTGACCGATGCGGCTAAGGGGCTGGGAGTGGCGAGACATACGCTCTCGCGCGTATTGAATGGGCACGCGGCGATTTCGCCGGAGATGGCGATTCGACTCGAAAAGGCCGGCTGGTCGAATGCCGAGTTTTGGCTGCGTCTCCAGACCGCCTACGACCTGGCGCAGGCGCGCGAACGCCAGGATGAGATCAGGGTGGAGGTTTCGCTGCTGCAGCCCCGGCTCGCCAGCTGACAGGCAAAGTCGCGAGCCCGCCTTAGCGACTCACCAGCAGGGCGGCGGCGAGTCCGAGCAGAGCCAGGAATCCGACGACATCGGTGACGGTGGTCACGACGACGCCCGATCCCAGGGCGGGGTTCTGACCGAGCCGTCGAAGGATGAGGGGGATGAGCGCGCCGGCGGCGCCCGCGACGAGCATGGCGATGAGCATGGCCAGGGCGATGACCAGGCCAAACAGGGCCGAACGCGCGTAGACGGCAGCGGCCAGGCCGACCAGCAGCCCGATGATCGCGCCGTGCACGAGGGCGGCTTTCAGTTCGCGTCGCAAGGCCCGGCGCACGACCATCGAGCTGGCCTCGGTGGTGGCCAGCATCTCGATCAACACGGTGACGGTTTGGACGCCGGCGTTGCCGGCCTGACCGGCGATCACCGGCAGGAAAACGGCCAGAGCCACGATGGCGGCAATCGTGTCTTCGAAGACGGCAACTACCGTGGCCGCCAGAAAGGCCGTGGCGAGGTTGATAAGCAGCCAGGGCAGGCGGCCCCTGGCGGTTGCGAATACCGACTCGGCCGCATGGAATTCGCCGGCGCCGAATATGCCCAGCAACTCTTCGCTGGATTCTTCGTCCGACAAGCGCACCAGGCGGTCGGCTCGAATCAGGCCGAGCAGCACGTTGGCTTCGTTCGTGACCGGGAGTCCCAGGTAGCGGTGACGCCGGAAAAGCCTGGCGCACTCACGCCCGGGTGTGGTCGTGCGCACCGACACGGGGTCTGGCGTCATCAAGCGGTGCAGCGGGACTTCGGGCTCTGCCGCCAGGAGGGCGCGAAGACCGACCACGCCGACCAGCCGCTCGCTGTCGTCAACCACGTACAGGTAGGTGACGGCGTCAGTTGCACGGGCGGCGACTCGAACAGCCTCTAGTGCGACTCCGGCTGTCAGCCGGCGCTCAAGGCGGAACGGGTTGGGTGTCATGAGTCGGCCGGCCGTACCTTCGTCATAGGACTCAAAGATGGCCGGGACCCCACCCGGCTCGTCCATGCCCTGCGCCAGCTCCTGGGCCTGGCCGGCGTCCATTCCCTCCAGGACTTCGACCGCGGTATCTACGGTCAGTTCGCCAAGAATGTCGGCGGCGACTTCGAGCTCGACCCCGGCCAGCGCCGTGGCCGCCTCCTCCGGTTCGATTCGCTCGATGAGCGCAGCCGATTGCGCCGGCGGCGAACTAGCGAGCAGATCCTGGCGTTCTTCGGACGAGAGCTCGGCCAGCAGGAACGAGACGTCGATGTCGCCGTCGGCCACCAGCAGGCGGACCGCCGCCGCTCGATCACCCGAGGCCAAGAGACGCGTGATGTCGTGGACGAGAGCGTCGTCCGCGCGCACCTGGTCCGATCCACTGTTCACAGTCAGCGGTCCTTGGTCGACGGAGGGGCCGGTCAGATGGAGCCGGCGCAAACGGCCGGCAACTACAGGTTAACGACGCACGCCTGGCATCGAACGGTTATCCGGCGATTGAGTCCGTTGCCTAATTGAGACCCGCCCAACCTGGGACGGCAGCTGGCGCCTGCCCGAGATGGGGCGCGTGGGCCGGCCCGAAATCCGATCTCAGTCTCGGCAGGCTCCGGGTCCGAGCCAAAGCGAGGCAAGCGTTGGCCAGGCGTTCAGTCGGCGGCGCCCTGCGGCGCTATCAGACCATGAGTTCGCCGCCGGTGATGTCGAGGGCGGCGCCGGTGATGTAGGCGGCGCGGTCGGAGGCGAGGAAGCAGACGAGTTCGGCGACCTCGGACGGCGCGCCCATGCGGTTGAGCGGGATGGACGGGATGTACTCCTGGATGCGCTCCTCGGACCAGGCCACGCGCAGCATGTCGGTGTCGATCATGCCGGGACAGACGGCGTTGACGGTGATGTGATAGGCGGCCAGTTCCTTGGCGGCCGCGCGGGTAAGGCCAAGCACGGCGGCCTTTGAGGTGGTGTAGGAGGCTCCGCCCACGGTGCTGACGTTCTTGCCGGCGGTGGACGAGAAGTTGACGATGCGGCCGTAGCTGTTGGCCTGCATGGCCGGGATGACGGCCTGGGTGCAGAAGAATACGCCGTTGACGTTGACGTCCAGGACCCGGCGCCACTCGGACTCCTCGATCGACTCGAAGGCCGTGGGCGAGACGATGCCGGCGTTGTTGATGAGGATGTCCAGGCGGCCGAAGCGCTCGGTGATGTCGGCGACCATGGCGTCGACGGACGACTTGTCCGCCACGTTGGCGGGGAAGGCGGCGGCGTCACCACCGAGTTCGGACGCGACGACTTCAATCTGATCGGCGTTGACGTCGTTGACGGCAACCCGGGCGCCGCCGGCCAGCAGGCGCTCGGCGGTGGCGCGGCCCATGCCGCGTCCGGCTCCCGTTACCAATGCGACGCGGCCCTGGAACTCAGCGGTCATCTGGGCAATCTCCTCGGGTGATTCGTTGAGTGCTCCTGAAACGTCATCCTGCCAGCAATTTGTTCAGGCCACCGCGACATCGAACCAAAGCCCCCAGTGGTCGGAGGCATAGAGGTCGCCGTCACGGTGGGTGGTTCCGAAGCACCCGTTGGCGACGATCTTGAGCGGCGCTCTGGGACTTGAGTGGATCAACAGGTGGTCGATTCGAATTGGGGGCGCCTGCGGGTGGATCGGTTTGCCGATCCCGTCGTCTAGTGCCTGCCGGTTAAACATGGCGTTGCAGGTCGGGAAGGTCGCCGGCGCCTTGTCCAGCGGCGGAACCGACTCGAGGCCTACGGTCTGCATGAGGCGATAGAGCAGGGAGTTCTGAGGCATGAGGTTCAGGTCGCCTACGAGGATCAGCAGGTCGGCGTCTTCGGTGAGCGACTGAAGGACCTCGGTGAGCCTGTTGACCGAGGCTTCCAGCGCTTGCGTCAATCCGGATACTGGCAGGTGGGTGCTTGCCACGATCAAGCCGAATCCCTGGACGTTCCAGCGGGCGGTCAAGAGCCAGGGCTCGTGGTAGCCAAGGTCGGCGACGGAGTCGCGGTTGGCGAGTTGGGACCGCGAAGTCTCGGCCGGGATTTCGCGGGCCAGTAGCGCTGGACCCATACGGGTGCCAGGGAGCGACGTGGGGGCGTCGATCCAGTCCACCAGGGGAAGGCCGGAATCGGCGGCTGCCTGCTCCGGTGTCGACCGGCCGTTCTCCCACGGTCGGCGGGCGGCGCGCGCTTCGTGAAGGAATACGGTGTCTGGCTTGAGGTCGGCCAGTTCAGCCGCGACCAGCGGCCGACGGCGCGGCCATTCCCAGGAGAATCCCCAGATGTTCCAGCAGGCGATGCGGAGTCTGCCGGAAGCGCCGGGAGCGGAACGCGGCGTCACGGCGGTCCGGCGCGGATCCGGTGCTGGGGTCAGGCCTTGATCGCGGACAGCCGGCCTTCGAAGAGAAACCGGTCGAAGAGGTCGTCCAGGTTCATGCTCGAGACGTCCTGGAGCACGTCGGCGGCCGCGCGGGTGCGCAAGCGGCCCTGGGTCAGCGGCAGGGCCTCCGATATCCCGTCCGCCGCAAGCGCCTGCTGCAGTCCGACGAGGGCGGCCAGTTCCAAGGCGCCAAGCGGCAGGAAGGTCAGGCCGGTGTGGTGGTAGCCGCCCTCGCCGTTGACCGCGCGAACCGCGAACTGGGTGACACGACGCCGTTCCTCGTACTCGAGTTCGATCACGTCGACGACGCGGCCTTCGCCGGCGCCTTCGCCGACGACGAGCACGCAGTTGTTGGAGCCTTGCGACGGCTGGAAGTCGGCGGTCGGCTGCAGCGGGTGCTCGGCTACGAGGATCTCGACTTCTTCAGTGCGAGGAACGGCTTGTAACAGGCCATGCACCTCACCGTGACCGGCGTTCCGGTCCTGGACCTGCACGTCCGGCGCCTGATGCACCGCGTCCGGATCGGACGTAATGACCGTGATGGCGTCCGCTCCGATTTCGCGCAGCTGCTCGATGGTGGCGTCCAGCGGCGCGTCGCCGCCGTCCGCAGCGGCCGCCCCGTCCGCCGTGTGTCCGTTACCGACGAAGATTACGCTCCTCAAGTCAGCCATAGCACCGCCGAGATTTGCTGCTCAACCGGCATACAGTACGGCATATCGGCGACGGCGCCAGAAAAACGACGCGCCCAGCCTTCACACAGACGGCTCGCCGTTGGTCAGCCGATGTTGGATCCGGCCGGTAGCAGATGGGCCAGGCGCGGCCGGAGGTTGTCCGGAGCCTCGTCATAGACCTCGCGCGGCAGGTCCTCGACAAACGAGTCGATCCCATCGCCCACGATCACCTGGCGTTCCACGTGGCCGCGGCGGGTCGGGTTGAGGTTCAGCCACCAGGGGGCGAAGCGGACGACCACGGTGACGCGATCCTGATCGGTCGTATTGGGTGAAACCGCGTGCCAGAGGCGGCTGTCCAGGATGGCCACCGAGCCGGCCGTGCCCAGCAGGCGAGCCTCGTCGTCGCGCGGGGCCATCCAGTCGCCGAGCGGGCTGCCGGGACGTGGGTGATCCTGCTGGCGGTGGCTGCCGGGCACCACGTAGGTCGCGCCGTTCTCGGGCGTGAAGTCGGTCAGCATCCAGAACGTGGTGAGGTGCATGGGCACGTCCGGGTAGGGCGCGGGGATATGGGCCAGGTTGCGCTGGTTGTAGGGGAAGTCGGCGTGCCAGATGTCGCGGTCCGTTCCGGGGCCGGTGACGTAGCCGGTCACGTACGAGATGCGCCAGTGGGGTCCGAGCACGCCCTGGGTGACGGTGTCCACATTCTCGTCCCCGAGGTGGGGCAACAGGGCCTGGTCGAAGCGCAGCAGGTTAGAGACGCCGTAGCGCGGGGCGGGGGATCGCGAGTTTTCGATGATGGACGCCGACACCTTCTTGCGAACATCGCTGAGGGCCGGTTCCGAAATGATGTCCGGGATCACGCACCAGCCGCGGGTCCGCAGGTCGTCCACATGTGATTCAAGGCCATTCGATGCGTTCATCGTCGTCTCCGCCGGCGGACGAGTCGGCCCGGCCGTTCATACGTTCGCCTGCTCCGGGCAGGCAACGACTGCAACTTACGGAATGCTAGCAACGCCAACGGGCGGCGCGCGGTAGCGCTGACCAAGGCGGCGTCAACAGCCGTCGTTGCCGCAGTGGGCCTTGGGGTCCTTGTAGGGGAAGGGGTCGTCGCGAGTGCCCGCGGTGGAACCGTCGTCGCCGCAGGCTGGGCCAAGACCGACGGCCATGACCGCGAGCGCGCCGAGCAGGGCTCCGTTGAACCTTCGGCGGCTAAGCGTCCGCCGGAATCGCCTGTGCATTTCGCCTTCTCCTCATTCTTCAACCTGAACCATTACAGCGAGAGCGGACGGCCTTGGCAAACGGCGTGCCGGGACGCCGCCGAAGCAGCTTGACTCGTCGTCGCCCAAATCGGCAGCAGACGTTTCGGCCCCAGGCCTGGATGTCTCTCAGGCGACGGGAATCGCGTCAGCAGCTGGTTCCCAGGTTGCCGCAGCGGGATCTTGGGTCCTTGACGGGGAAGGGGTCGTCGCGGGTTCCTGCGGTCGAACTGTCGTCCCCGCAGGCTGCGCCAAGCCCGGCGGCGGTGATCGCCAGCGCGCCGAGAAGCACTCCAGCAACGCGTCGACGGGTGAGCGGCCGCCGGGACCGTGTGTCCATTGCGCCGACTCCTGATTCTTCGGGCCGTAACCATTACAACGCGTACGGATGGCCGTGGCAAACAGGTCGGCGCTACGCGGCCGACCGTCAGCAGCCCCGCGGGGTCAGGATTAGCAGCGCACGTTGCCGCAGCGGGCCTTCGGGTCCGCATACGGGAACGGGTCGTCGCGGCTACCCGCGCCGCTATCGGAATCGCCGCCGCAGGCCGGACCAAGGCCGACAGTTACAACCGCGAGCCCAGCAATCAGCGCTCCAGTTAACCGTCGCCGGGTGAAATGCCGCCGGGACTCTCTCTTCATCGCGCCGTCTCCCGATAGTTCGGGCCTCGACATTAGAACGGTTGTGCCGGGAATAGGCAAGGAGGCTGGTTTAAAGGATCAAGGCCAGGCGGTTTTCAGGACCCGCGATTGGCGCTTAGTCGCGGCTTACCACTGGAACACGGTGCCCATGAGCTGCGACGAGTCATCGCGCAGCGTCTCGTAGATGCGGGGCGCTTCGTCCGCCGGGACCACGTCCTGGATGAGCGGCGCAATCTTGACAAGATCACGGCCGACCAGACGGCACAGGTTTCGCAGGTCATCCCGGTCGAAGTGGCTGTTCTGCTTGATGGTGATCTCCTGGGCCTGGCCGGTCCTGAAGGTGTAGTTCACCTCCCAGCGGCCCGCGACCAGGATCACGCGGCCCTGCAAGCGCACGCACGTGATCAGCTGGTCCTCCATGCCGGGCACGCCCGCGAAGTCGATGACGGCGTCGAAGGCGCCCTCGCCGATATGCCGATCCCAGCCGTCGCCGGAGAGGTCCACGACCGACTCGGCGGCGCCAATGGTGCGTGCCAGTTCCAGCCGACGCCCGGCCACGTCGCCGATGGTGACGCGGGCGCCCATCACCGCTGCAATCTGCGCCGCCATCTGCCCGATGCACCCGGCCCCGCCGACGATCAGCAAGCGCTCGCCCATGCGCAACTCGGCATTGCGGCAACTGCGCATCGCCACCCCGCCCATGCCGAACAACGCGGCGTGCATCGGGTCGACGTCCGGGGGCAGCTTGAGGATCAGGTCGTCCTCGGCGATGGTGACGAACTCCACGTGACCGGCGGGGCTGCGCCTCGTCCCGCTATGGGCGCCGATGAACACCAAGTCGCCGAGGCCCAGGTCCTCGACCTTGGGCCCAACGTCGATCACCTCGCCGACGCTCTGGTAACCCTCGTTCGAGGGCAACTCGTGGTCGGGGCGGGAGTAGTTGCCGCCGAGCATGTTGTTGCGCTCGGTGCCATTGGTGATGCCGCTGTAGATGTTGCGGACCTTGATCTCGTTGGCCCGGAGCGGCTCGGTGTACTCGGGCCAGTCGTGGACCAGCCGCTTGCCTCGGCGTCCGTCGGCCTCCAGCACGGTCACGAGCGCGCGCATGGCAATTCCTCCTTGGCTCCTGGCTAGAGCGCCCCGGCGGCCCAGCGAATGCCGCGGTGCAGCACCGTGCGGAAGCCTGGGTCGGCGTAGGCGTCGTTGTCGTGACCGGACTGGAAGCAGAACACGCGGGACTTCCCAAACTGCCGCGTCCAGGCCAGCGTCCGCATGCTGAGCGCGTGATCGGTGGTCAGCAGGACGCGGCTGCCTTCATCGGCGCTGGACATCGTGTAGGTCTCATCCGGCAGCTCCCAGTCGGCCAGGCCGGCGGTGATGGGATGGGCCGGATCGGCCACGTGCACGGGAACCCGCTGGTCCATGTGGTAGCCGAACGTCCGCTCGTCGATTCCGCAAATCTCGGACCAACGCGGCCACTCTGGGAAGGCCAGGATGGCGTGGTGCAGGACCACGATGCCCTGC
>JAPPFO010000225.1 GCA_028875175.1 Chloroflexota bacterium
GGAAGCCTGATGCGTATCCTGCGCCGCCGCCATCGATCACCCTCGCCGGTTTATCGGGTTGGCCCGAACGAAACTGAGGCTAGATAGCGACTTCGAACCCGTCAACCCGACGCCCCCCACACGCACGCCCGCCGCGCCACATTCCAGGCCCACGCAGCGCGCCTCCAGCAGCTGCTCAGTCTGCTGTTATGTCAACGTACGTTGGGCTCGACCACGCCATGTGCCCGTCCAGTTGCAGCACGCGAACGTGATACGCGTGAACTCCGCGAGGCGGCGCAGAGTCGACCCACGACAGCCCGGTGTCCATTGGACCGCCGTAGCGCGGGAGCGCCTGTAAGCGCAGGTGCGCGCCCAGCCCCGCCGCCTCCACAAAGATCGGTCCGTGCTCGATCCCTGCCAGCGGCTGCGTGATGGCCAGCGGCTCCGCCGAAAACTCAATCACGGGCTCCGTCAGGTCGGCCAGCTCCAGCCACACCCCGTCATAGTCGCCCGCCGTCTCGCTGCGCCACCGCACGCGCTGCCCGTCGCCCTCGATCAAACCTTCCTCCAGGTGGTCAAAGGCAAACGGCGTGACATCGTGGATTCGCGCTCCTCGCACCACCAGATGCCCGTCCCACGTCTGCTTGCGCCCGCGCGCAATCCGCAGATTCCCGGTCCACGCCACCAGCACCTGCAACGGATTGCCGGTCGGTGTCCATCGATAGACGGACTCGCCGTCGCGATACACCGCTATCTCGATAATCGGCGCGGTGCCGTTCACCTCGGCCTCAACCGAAACGTCGCCGCTGGCGACCGTCTCCGCGCCCATGCGTGCGCCCGCGATCCGGGTTTCCACCAGGATTCGCGCACCCGAGCTTCCGTGACAATGGCGCGAGTGCAGACCGTGCCAGATCCCGTCGCGCGTCAGCTCCGCGGCGCGAATGCACGCCAGGCCGCCGTTCACCGGCATCTCGTTGGCATTGGCAAGCGTCGCCCCCGGCCGCCCCATGTGATCGTCGCTCCCAGCCAGGAAGCCGACCCGCGCCCCGGTCGCCAGCGCCTGCCGCAGAAACCACTCGGAGGTGCCATGCGCCGAGTGAACCTCCACCACCGGCTCCAGTTCGGAATCGATCCAGCGCAGCTCCGCCCGCCGCCCTCCCACGTGCGGCAGCAGCATCACGTCGTCGCGCCCGCGAAAGCGCGCGTACAGCTCTTCCACGTTGAGGGCGTCATGCTCCCGATCCAGCGGCCGGCGGTCCTCGATCAGCCAGTGCCCGGAGCGCCAGATGTCGTCGGTCTCCGGAATGCCGCGAAAGATCACGTTCCGGTCGCCGCCGACCTCGGTGTTCCCAGACCATTCATACCCGTGAAAACACACAAACTCGCCGTCTGCGTGGATCTCCTCCACTTCGCGCCGCAGCCGCGCCCAGAACGCGTCCGTGATCTGGAAATCGTTGCCCTGGTGACAGGTGAAGTCCGCACAGGCGAGGTGGCGGGCAAAGTGGAAGTAGTCCGCCGACGGGTTGGTCCCCACGGTCTCGCCGCTCTGTCCGTGCAAGTCGCCCCACCAACGCCGTTCCGCGGGACGCTCGGCGCCAACCCGGATCGGATTACTGGTCGCCCGCAGGCCGCTGGCCTGGTCCGTCACTTCGAGCCGGACGATATCGGGCGCCCCCAACGTCAAGCCATCAATCGGAATCACCGGCCCGGAGTCAGTCGCCGTCCCCAACACCGCGTCGCCGTCGGACACGCCGACCTGGAGCGAAGCGTCAGGCATCTCGGTCGGATTGCCCCACACGTCCTCGAACCGCGCGCGCATCCTGAACGGCTCGCCCGCCTTCACGTCGCTCGGGGCAATAGCCACCAGCCGAACCGCCGGCCCCGCCACAACCGGAAACGTCAGGAATCCGTCCAGGTCCAGGAACTCCTGCGCGCCTTTGCAGTCAACCGATACCTGGAACTCGAACGCCTTAACCACCGTCACGGGCGCGCGGATACCGGGACTGCCCTCCGAGGTGTCGCCGAATGTCAGCTCCAGCCGGTCCCCCGGCCACAGCCCGCCGTCGTCCGTATGAACCGTCAGCGCCGGCACAAACGGCCGCCGGTGCCCGCGCTCGTTGAACCGCGCCACCGGCTGGACGGTGCCCTCCGATACGGTGCGTACGGATACGTAACCCGGCGCGCCCGAATCCTCCAGTTGCGGAGCCCCCAACCCCGGCTGTGCCCGCCACGAGACCCGCACCGCCCCGCGGTCGTCCACCCCGGCCGACCCGGCCGTATACACAATCCGAAATGACACCGGCTGTCCGGCCACCCCCGGCCCGTCAATCTCCAATCTGGCCGACCCAAGAATCCTGTCTCTGATGCGATCAGCCATTGCTATTGGCACTCCGGGACGCGGCAGCAGGCCATTCTGCCCTTTCGCATTGGATCGCGACGCTCGGGGGTCCCAGCCGACACGAGCCGTGGCAACACCCCAATCATGCGCGCCAAGCCTTGTGATTCCCGCGAATCAACTGCTGTTCCGTCAAGGTCCACCGGCGAACGGGGCGGCGACACCTACGTTGTCCCGAGCATCTGAGCATGCGTACTCCAGTTGCCGGGGCGTTCAGCCCAGGAACAGCCTGTACTCGCCGCCGCGAGGATTCTCCACCCCGGCCGGGTACAACAGATTCCGCGAGACCCCGAGCGCCCGCGCCGCGATCGCTCGGTTGACCTCGGGCACCGGCTCCAGCGCATCCAGTTCAGTCAGCGTCAGGTACTCCGCCCGGTCAACTTCGTCGCCGGGTGACGGTTCGCCAGACTCCGGTCGCATCAGAAACACCACGTATGTGCTGTTGGTGTCGTCCCACCGGGTTCGAACGGCCAGGACACCTTGAACCGAGGCCTCAACGCCGGTTTCCTCGCGCACCTCGCGAACCGCGGCCGCGTCTAGCGTCTCATCTCGATCCACAAACCCACCCGGAATCTGCCAATTGCCGCGACCGTACCGGGAGGCGCGGCGCACAAACAGCACCCTGCGCCCATCCACCACAGCGCCCCCCACGCCAACGTTGTAGCCCTGGTTGTACTGCTCGAAATCTGTGGCCACATTGTCTCCCAAGGCGGAACCGGCGCACGTTGACCTCCCGATTATGAACCATAGGCGAACGCACAATCATTCGTCGCCCCTGATTCGCCCGGCCAGCGCATGCCTTCAAGCGGCAAACCGGCCTATGGCAGCCGGCAGCGACCGCGCACGTTGTAGCCGTGCGCCTCCACTCCCTAGAATCGAACTGGCGCACGACGCCGCCCCAACCACTGGTCACCAAATCCATGCTCTTTGACTTTCAGACCCATACGTTCTTCAGCGACGGCGTTCTGTCGCCAATGGAACTGCTGCGCCGCTGCCATGTCTCCGGCTACACGGGCATGGCCATTACTGACCATGCCAGCCCGGCGAACGTGCAGAGCATCGTCGAGGCCGTGGCCCGCGATTGTCGAGTAGCAGAATCTGCCTGGGGCATGGTGGCCCTGGCCGGTGTGGAAATCACCCACGTACCGCCCGCCGCGATCGACCGGGTGGCGCGCATGGCAGCGGAAGCCGGGGCGGAGTTCATTGCCGTTCACGGCGAGACCATCGTCGAGCCAGTGGCTGCGGGCACTAACCGCGCGGCTCTGGAGTCGGAATACGTGCATGCGCTGGTGCATCCAGGCCTGCTCAGCCACGAACTGGGCCATGTCGCTCGGCAAAACGGCAAGTTCGTCGAACTTTCGGCCCGTCGCGGCCATTCACTCACCAATGGCCACGTGGCAAACGTATGTCGGGAGGCGGGAGCAAAGCTCCTCGTGAATAGCGACGCGCACGAACCTGGTGACCTGCTCACCGAGGCGCTGTCCCGCCGGGTTGCGCGCGGCGCCGGTCTCGACGCCGATGAGACGGAGACCGCTCTGCTGGACAACGCGCTGGAGCTCCTCGCGCGACTGGGTCGATCCATCGCGAAAGGCTCCTGAGCCCAATGGCGGACACCACACTGCTGCGAGACGGCCAAAGGCCAGCGGCCGAACACGAGGAGGCTGGCGCCAGCCGGCAGTCCGGCGATTTCGACGACGGTCCCATCGAGGTTGACCTCCCCGTGCTCCCGCTGCGCGGCGAAACCCTGTTCCCAATCCCCGACACGGTGAACTCATTCGTGGTGGGTCGTGAGCAGTCCCTGGCTGCAATCGAACAGGCATTGAGCCTGGACCGCCGTGTACTGGCCATCAGTCAGCACGATCCCGACGCCGAAACCGTGACCTTCAGCGACCTGCACGAGGTTGGGACCGAAGCCAAAATCGCGCGCGTGCTCAAGCTGCCCGATGGAAGTACCAGCGTGCTGGCCGAAGGCATCCGACGCGTGCGGGCCATTACCCCGGTTGCCGAACACCCGTTCATCCGCGCGATCGGCTGGGTCGTGGAAGAACTGGACGAGGCCCCTGTGGAAGCCCAGGAGCTGATGCCACGCACGCTGGACTTGTTCCACCACGTCGTCGAACTCAACGAGGCGACGCCGGACGAGGCCTACATCCGGGCCATGAATGCCGAGGCGCCCGGCTTGCTGGCCGACATTGTTGCGGCCTCCTTGAACCTGGTGCCCGGCACCCAGCAGGAAGTGCTGGAGATTCGGGAAGTCTCCGAGCGGTTGCGACTGGTACACGCGGTTCTCGAAGAGGAAATCCGGGTCCTGGAACTCGAACGACAACTCCGCGACGACGTGCGCGAGGAAGTCGACAAGGACCAGCGCGAATTCATCCTGCGCGAACAGCTGCGAACCATCACCAAGGAGCTTGGCGAAACCAGCGCCCAGAACACTGAGATCGGTGAGTTCCGCGACAAGCTCGAGGCCGGCGCCTATCCGCCGGCCGTCATGGAACGCGGGCTCAAGGAAATCGATCGCCTCAATGCCATGCCGCCGGGGTCCCCCGAGGCCAGCATGGTTCGGAACTACCTGGAGTGGCTCACGGAACTCCCGTGGAAGAAGCGCACCCGCGACAACACCGACATCAAGCGAGCGGCGCGAATCCTGGACACCCACCACCACGGTCTGGATCGGGTGAAGGAGCGGCTACTCGAGTACATCGCGGTCCGTCGGCTGGCGCGGCAGTCGCGCAGCCCGATTCTGTGCTTCGTCGGTCCGCCCGGGGTGGGAAAGACCAGCCTGGGCCAGTCCATTGCCCAGGCGTTGTCACGCAAGTTCGTGCGCGTCTCGCTGGGCGGTGTCCGAGACGAAGCCGAAATCCGCGGACACCGCATGACCTACATCGGTTCCATGCCGGGCCGCATTCTGCAAATGATGCGCCAGGCGGGAACCGTGAATCCCGTGTTCATGATTGACGAACTGGACAAGCTGGGGGTCGACTTCCGTGGAGATCCCGCCGCCGCGCTCCTCGAAGTCCTCGATCCCGAGCAGAACGCGGCCTTCAGTGACCACTATCTCGAAATCCCCTACGACCTCAGTCGCGTCATCTTCATCGCCACGGCCAATACGTTGGAAGGCCTGCCGCCGGCCCTGATCGATCGAATGGAGGTCGTCGAGCTTCCCGGCTACGTGGAGGACGAGAAACTCGCCATAGCCGAGCAGTTCCTCGTTCCACGAGAACTGGAAGAACATGGGCTGGAAGCGGATGCCGTGCGCTTCACGCGCGGCGCGCTGACGCGGGTGATCCGCGAATACACTCGTGAGGCTGGCGTGCGCGGGCTCACGCGGTCTATCGCCGCCATGGCGCGCAAACGAGCCCTGGCACGGGCTGAGGGCCGCGACACCGATTGGAATATTCGCGCTCGCGACGTGCCCAAAGTCCTGGGCCCTCCCCGCTTTCGCTTCGGCGCAACGGAAACCGAGGCCAGCGTCGGCGCCGCAATGGCCGTGTTCAGCACGTCAGGCGGCGGCGACCTGTCGCCCGTGGAAGTCTCCGTGGCGCCGGGAACCGGCCGAATCATCCTCACTGGGCTGCTCGGCAGCGTGATGAAGGAGTCCGCCCACGCGGCGCTTACCTACGCGCGGGCGCGGGCCGACCGGCTCGACAATGACCGGCGCGACTTCGCTGAATTGGACGTACACGTGCACGTTCCCTCAGGTGCCCTGCCGAAAGAGGGGCCGTCGGCGGGCTTGGCCGTCGTCGTGGCTCTCATCTCCGCCCTCAAGGGCGCCAAAGTTCGCCACGACCTCACCTTGACCGGCGAAATCACTTTGCAGGGCCGCGTGCTGCCCGTCGACTCCATCAAGCCGAAGGTGCTGGGCGCACACCGGGCTGGCGTGCGCCGGTTCGTGCTACCGCAAGGCAACCGCCAGGACCTGGCGGAGCTTCCCGTCCACGTCCGGGCCGACATCCAGTTCATTGAAGTCGCCACCGTGGAGGGCGCGCTGCAGCACGCGCTCATCGACGGCGCCTAGCCTGGCAACCGGCCGCCGCGAGTCCGCTTGTGCCGTTGTCCTCCCGCTATCCTGATGCCCAGGCGGCTCTCGCCGCGCCCTGCCAATCCCGGATTCGTTGATGTTCGGACCGTTCAATGCGCTCCTGGGTCTCTTTTCGCGCGACCTCGGGATTGACCTAGGCACCGCAAATACGCTCGTCTACGTCAAGGACCGCGGCATCATGCTGGCGGAGCCGTCGGTCGTTGCCACTGACACGCACACGTCGCGCGTTCTCGCCGTAGGCGCCGAGGCAAAGAAAATGGTTGGGCGCACGCCCACCAACATCGTCGCCAGCCGTCCCCTGCGGGACGGGGTGATCGCCGACTTCGACACGGTGCACGCCATGCTGTCCTACTTCATCGGGCAGGTGCACGGGGAACTGCCAATTGCCGCCCGACCACGCGTCATCGTTGGCGTGCCCTCCGGCGTGACCGAAGTCGAAAAACGTGCCGTGCACGAGGCCAGCCTGCAAGCCGGCGCCCGCGAGGTCTACTTGATCGAGGAGCCGATGGCGGCCGCCATTGGTGCCGGGCAGCCGATCCAGGAGGCCAGCGGGAGTATGATCGTGGACATCGGGGGCGGCACGACTGAAGTTGCTGTGATCTCATTGGGCGGCGTCGTCGTCAGCCACAGTATTCGGATCGCCGGCGACGAGGTCGACGAACAGATCGTGGATTACTGCCGCAACGCGCACAACCTCCTGATTGGGGAACGCACGGCGGAGGCCTGCAAAATTGCCATCGGGTCGGCCGCTCCGGGACTTCAGGAAGAAACCACCGTGGTGCGCGGACGCGATCTCCAAACTGGCCTGCCACGGCAAGTCGAATTGACCGAGGGCCAGATTCGCGAAGCAATCAGCGGTCCGGTCACCGAGATCGTTGAGAACATTAAGCTCGCGCTCGAAGCCACACCGCCTGAATTGCTGGCCGACGTGATGGAACACGGCATCGCCGTCGCGGGTGGCGGCGCGCTGCTGCGCGGACTCGACAAGCGCATCGAGCAGGAAACCGATATTCCCGTCCACATCGCCAACAACCCGCTGGAGGCGGTGGTGCGAGGAACCGGCGCGTGTCTGCACAACCTCGAGGCCTTTCGCGAGGTGTTCGTCGCGGAGAACGCCGCGCCCTACGTGTAGTCGTCACCCGGATGCGAGGCGGCCAGCGGTCGGTCCTGTTGCTCCTCACGCTGGTTCTCACCGCGGCAGTGCTGGCGGTGCTGCGAAACACTGACGCCGGGTCCGCGGCCCAGGGCGCGGCGCTGGCCGCTATTGCCCCGGTTCGCTCCGCCCTGAGCGGTGCGGCATCCGGGGCAGCCGCCGCGCTCGCTGACGCTCAGCAGTTCGACGATCTGCGAACCGAAAACCAAGCCTTGCGCGCCGAAGTAGTCGATTTGCGTTCTGCTGCGGCCGGCATTCAGGCCACGCGCCGCGAGAACGAGGCCCTGCGCGTCGCGCTCGACTATCAGCGTGCGAACACCGAGTGGTCGCTGGTAACGGGACGGGTGGCCGGGCGCGACAGCGTTGACGCGCTGGACACGCTCGTCATTGATCGCGGGGCTGCCGACGGGGTGCGCGTCGGCATGGCGGTGGTCGCCAACGGCAGCCTCGCCGGCCGCGTGCTCGCGGTTACGACAACGTCGGCCGACGTGCTGCCGATTCAGAGCAGCCAAAGCGCGGTGAACGCGGTGGCCCACGGTGAGGACGGCACGGCCGACGGCATTGTGGAGGGCGATGACAGCGGCGGCCTTGTGCTAACCCGAATCGAGCCTGATGCTCCGCTCGCCATCGGTGATCTCGTGGTCACATCCGGCCTCGGCGGCGGGTTTCCCCGTGGCCTACCCATTGGCCGCGTCATAGCCGTCTTCACTACGCCGGAAAACGTCTTCCGCGAAGCTGCGCTTGAGCCATTTGTTCGCTCCGAGCGCCTGGATGTCATCCAGGTCATTGTGGAGCGGGCGCCGGGGTCGCCATGACTGTCGCCAGGACTCTCCAGCCGCGCGGCGGCCGGCGCCTTTGGATCGGATACATCGGCTCCGTGCTGCTAATCCTGATGCTCGGGCTCCTGCAGACCTCGGTCTTTCCATCCTTTGCGATCGTCGGAATCCGGCCCGCGCTCGTGTTGATGGCCTCGATCACGCTGGCGACAATCAGCGACGATGCGCGTGCGATGTATTGGGGCTTCGCCGGCGGTCTGCTGATTGACTTGCTATCGACCACGCCGCTGGGAGTCAACGCCCTGCTCTTTACCCTGCTTGTCTACATCGTTGGCGGACAAGGGCGGCGCTTCGACCGGGTGAACCCGGTGTTCCCGGTTCTCGCCGGGGCCGCGGCGACCGTGCTCTACTACCCGGCTGTGATCCTGGCGCTGCAACTCTTGGAATTCGACATAGACTGGGGCAGGCAAGTCTGGGATCGCCTGCCGCGTGCCGTGGCGGTAAACGCCGGGGCAACCATGCTGCTCTATCCGCTGGTACGTCGGGTCGAACAGTGGACGAACCCACACAGCAGCGCACGTTTCCTGGGACGCTCCGTCGGTGGCTTTCCAGGCTGACAACGGGAGGCTGGCTTGGAGGCACATCCTCGTCCGGCGGCCAGAACTGGCGCCGGGCAGCCGCGGGTAGCCGGCACGCGACGCGCTCTGCTCCTGGGCGGCGCCGCACTCGCCGGCAACACCGCGCTGGCCGCGCGCCTGTGGCAACTGCAGGTTGTCGAATCGGAAACGTACCGCGAGCAGGCGGCACACAACCGCGCTCGAACCAGGCCCATTCAACCGCTACGCGGGCTCATCTACGACCGCAATCGAGAGCCGCTCGTAGCAAACGCTCCAGTTTTCGGCGTCTGGTTGGCGCCTGCGGACCTTCCCGTGGAGCGCGAAGGCCCCGTGCTGGCCAACCTGGCCGTGCTGACGGGCGAGCGTCTCGAAGATCTGCGTTTCAAGCTCAGCCAGGCGCGGCTGGCGCCGGACACGCCGGCCCGCTTGGCTCGCGCGGTGCCTCGGGAATCGGCGCTCACGATCGAGGAGCGCCGATCGGACCTGCCCGGAATCTCAGTTCGAACCAGCACCCGTCGCGAATACGCCCACGGCGACGTCCTGGGCCACATTCTGGGCTTCACGGGCCCCATCCCCGCCGAGGAGGTCGAAACCTATCGGCGCCAGGGCGTTCGCTTTGATGAAGACATCGGGCTGGCCGGCGTCGAGCGCAGCCTCCAGACCCGACTGCGAGGTCGGGATGGCGAACAGCAGCTTGAAACGGATGCCTTTGGCCGCGCGCTCCACGAACTCTCCTTCACGCCACCGCAAGTCGGCCAGCACGCAGTTCTTAGCATCGCTGTCAACGAACAGAAGGCCATTCGGGAAATCCTGGCCCGCCATCTCGCCCTGCGTGAGCGGGGCGCCGGCGCCGTGGTGGTGCTCCGCCCCAACACCGGCGATGTCGTCGCGATGGTGAGCCTGCCCGACTATGACAGCAACATCTTTACCCGCGGCGCTTCCAGTGAGAGCTTCGCCCTCTTGGTCAGCGATCCCCGGCGGCCACTCATCAACCACGCCATATCCGGGCTGTACCCCCCGGGGTCGACCTACAAAGTCATTGCGGCCAGCGGCGCCCTGGAAGCGGGCGTGGTCTTGCCGCAGAGCAAGATTCACTGCGACGGCCGCCTGATCTTGCCCGACGGCTGGGCCTTCGACGACTGGTTGCCCCAGGGGCATGGACTCGTGGACCTGGAACGTGCCATCGCCGAGTCCTGCAACATCTACTTCTATAACGTGTCAGGCGGAAATCCGTACACCCGGCTCCAGGGCCTGGGAAACCGGCGTCTCGCGGAGTTCGAGCGGTCTTTCGGATTCGGGCAGCGGACCGGCATTGACCTGCCAGGCGAAGCCTCCGGCCTTGTCCCAACCTCGGAGTGGAAGAACAAGAACCTGCAACAGCCATGGGTTACGGGGGACACCTATCACGCCGCCATCGGCCAGGGCCTGGTTCAGGTCACGCCCCTGCAGATCGCCGGCATGTACGCGGCAATCGGCAATGGAGGTCGCGTGATGCGTCCGCGCCTCATCGACCGGATGCTCGACCAGCACGGCAATGTGGCGGAGCGGATTCCGCCGCAGGTTCAAGGTGTCCTGCCAATCAGCGACGCCAACCTCCGCCTGCTGCAGGCCGGCCTTTACCGCGCCGTCAATGAGCCGCAGGGCACCGGACCTCGGGCACGCTCGGCGCACACGGTCGTGGCCGGCAAGACGGGTACGGCCGAATACAGCGGAGCCCGCGACACCGAAGGCCGTCTGCCCAGCCATGCCTGGTTCGCCGGCTACGCCCCGGCCGAGCAGCCCGAGTACGCATTTGCCGTCCTCGTTCGCGACGGCGGCGAAGGCTCCTTTGCCGCCGCCCCCATCGCGCGCGACATCGTCGACTATCTGATGACGGGCGACATGCCGCCGCTGCCGCAAGACCGCCCGGACTTCGTCTCACCGGATCGGCGGCTCTGATGTTTCTCCGCGTGAGGCGCATCGAGTGGGCGACCGTGATCTCAACCATCGCCTTGGTGGCGCTTGGCGTGCTCATGCTCAGCACTACAGCCGATCCCGACACCCGAGGGCTCGAAAACCAGGCCGTGCAGAAAGCCGTTTTGGGAGCTCTCGGCCTTGGCCTGGCCTTTGCCATGGCCCAGGTTGACTACCGGGGCTTGCACGGATTGGCCGCGCCCGTATATCTGCTCGGCGTGGTTGCGTTGGTGCTGGTGTTGCTGGTGGGCGACTTCGACCTCGGCGCCCGCCGCTGGTTTGAAATCGGTCCCATCGTCGTTCAGCCGTCCGAGTTCATGAAGTTGGCGGCCATCGTTGCCTTCGCGAAATTTCTGACCGACCGAAGCGATTCCACCCGAACCCTGCGCACCGTCATGGTCAGCCTGGGGATCATGCTGCTTCCCGCCGGATTGATCTTTCTGCAACCGGACCTGGGTACCGCGCTCATATTTGGCGCCATTTGGATGGGCATGGTCTTCGTAGCTGGTGCCCGTTGGTGGCACCTGCTCACGCCCGTCGTCATCGCGCTGGCCGCCTTTCCTTTCGCCTGGTTTTTCGCCCAGGACTACATGCGGCAGCGCTTCGTGACGTTTCTGGATCCAGGCAGCGACCCGCTCGGAGCCGGCTACAACGTGTTGCAGGCCCGGATCTCCATCGGCTCCGGCGGCTGGTTCGGCCACGGCCTGGGACAGGGCTCGCAGTCCCAACTGGAGTTTCTGCGCGTCCGTGATACGGACTTCATCTTCGCCATGCTCGGCGAACAGCTTGGGCTGGCCGGAACCATCGGTCTGCTGGCCTTCTTCAGCCTGCTCATCGTCCAGGCGCTGGTCATCGGCCTGCGAGCCCGCGATATGTTCGGTCGCCTGCTGGCGATCGGTATTGCCGCCATGCTCTTCACGCAGTCGTTCGTCAATATCGGAATGAACGTCGGCCTCATGCCCGTAACCGGCATCACGCTGCCGCTGGTGAGCCTCGGTAAGAACTCGCTGCTGGTCACGCTCCTCTCGGTTGGCATCCTGCTCAGCATTCATTCGCACCGGGGAGCGGCGCCATTCCGGCAGCAATCGATGCATGTAGTTCGAGGATCGATTCCCGCGGCGGGCCCGCGCGGCGGCCTGGGTCGGTGACTCGCCGCGCACGCGTATCCGTCCCCGCGTCCTCCGGCAACCTGGGCGCTGGCTTCGACGTGTTCGGCCTTGCCATTGATGTGCGCGACGAGTACCAGTTCGAGCCAGCCACCCGCGACTCCATTGAGCCGGCGGGCAAGTTCCTCAAACACGTGCCCCGGGACTCTCGGCGCAATCTCGCCTTTCGCGCCTTCAGATCGCTGGCCCCGGCCGCGGCTGGCCCGTACCGGCTGCGCGCGGTTCGCGAGATTCCACCGCAAGGCGGCCTCGGCGGCTCGGCCAGCGCCATCGTTGGCGGTCTCGTCGCCGCCAATCACGCCTTCGGCCTTGGCCTGGACGACGACGAGCTCCTGCGCCGCGCGACCAAAATCGAAGGCCATCCCGACAACGTCGCCGCCGCGCTGTTGGGCGGCCTGGTGCTAACCGTCCAGACCGACGAAGCCTTGCATGCGGTGCGCGTCCCCTTCCCAAGCGACATCGGAATCGTCGTCGTCGTGCCCGGCTATCACGTTCCCACGGCGCGCGCGCGCGCGGTGCTGCCGACGAACGTCCTACGATCCGACGCGGTAGCCAATCTCGGTCGCGCCGCCATGCTGATCGCCGCGTTGCAGACCGGACGCTATGCCGAATTGCGCGTGGCGACGCAGGACTTCCTCCACCAGCCCTACCGGTCCGAGCTCAATCCCGCGCTCGAACCGGGCGTCCAGGCCGCCCTCGATGCCGGCGCCTACGGCGCCGCCCTCAGCGGTTCCGGGCCCACGCTCATCGCCTTCGCTCCCAAGGACCGCACCATGCGCGTCGCCGGCGCCATGGCGGACGTCGCAATTGATAGCTCGTCGGGCTGCGAGACCTACGTGGCCAACGCCGCCGAAACCGGCGCCTCCGTACTGCAGCCGCTGGCCTCAACATAAGTCGGCACGATTCGTATACTCAGGTGCGGCAAGGATGAGCCGCGTCCGCTGCGGGCGCGGGAGCTGGGAGGCACCATCCGCGTGGACGGCGCGCAGATCTGCGCAGGCACCGTCTCGTCCCCCTACCTCAGGTCAAACGCCCCTCGGACCGGCTGGCTCCCGGCCCGGCGTTGAACGTGGTGCTGATCTCTCCCGGTGCGGCCACTGACCACGAGACGATCGTGGTGCTCGACTTCGGCGCCCAGTACAGCCAACTCATCGCTCGCCGCGTGCGCGAGCTAGGCGTTCGCACCGTGCTCGCCCCTTGCGACCAGCCCGACGCCCTCCGAGAACCCAACCTGCGCGGCGTCATCCTGTCCGGCGGACCGACCAGCGTGTATGACGTCGGCGCCCCCCAACTCCCGCCGGCCGTGCTGGAAGCCGGCGTGCCCGTCCTGGGCATCTGCTACGGCATGCAGCTGCTCGGACACAGCCTCGGCGGCTCGGTGGAACCGGCCTTCGACCGCGAGTATGGCCCGGCCCGCGCCCGCATCGTCGACAACACCCATCCCATGTTCCGTGGCGTTCCGGATGAAATCGACGTCTGGATGAGCCACGGCGACGTGGTGGCGGAGGTACCGCCCGGTCTCCGCCCCCTCGCCCGCACCCAATCCTCCATGGCCGCCATGGGCAACGACAACGGCGTGGTGGCCGTCCAGTTCCACCCCGAGGTCCGTCACACCACCCACGGCCGACGCCTGCTATACAAC
>JAPPFO010000259.1 GCA_028875175.1 Chloroflexota bacterium
TCTGCGCCGACAAGTTCCAGACGGGCTACGACGAGCCGCTGCTGCACACGATGTACGTGGACAAGATCCTGTCGGGCGTGAAGGCGGTGCAGACGTTGTCGCGGCTGAACCGGGCGCATCCGAAGAAGCACGACGCCTTTGTGCTGGACTTCACCAACGACGCCGAGACCATCCAGAACGCCTTTGCCGACTACTACCGGACGACCGTGCTGGCCGAGGAGACCGACGCCAACCGGCTGCACGACCTGCAAGCGACGCTGGACGACGCGCAGGTGTACAGCGAGGCGCAGGTGGACGAGTTGGTGGAGCTGTACCTGAGCGGGGCGGACCGGGACGTACTGGATCCGATTCTGGACCGGTGTGTGGAGGTGTACCGGCAGGACTTGGACGAGGATCAGCAGGTGGAGTTCAAGGGGCGGGCGAAGGCGTTTCTGCGGTCGTATGGGTTCCTGGCGACGATCCTGTCGTACACGTATGCGGACTGGGAGAAGCGGTCGATCTTCCTGACGTTCCTGGTGCCGAAGCTGCCGGCGCCGAAGGAGGACGACCTGTCGAAGGGGATCCTGGAAGCCATCGACATGGACAGCTATCGCGTGGAGAAGCAGGCGGTGCAGGAGATCCAGCTAGCGGACGAGGATGCGGAGATCGATCCGGTGAGTACGGAGCAGGTGGGGCAGCAGCAGGACGCGGAGTTGGACCGGTTGTCGCAGATATTGAAGGAGTTCAATGACCGGTTTGGGAATATCGAGTGGCAGGACAAGGACAAGATTCAGCAGGTGATTGGCGTGGACCTGCCGGCGAAGGTGGCGGCGGACACGGCGTACCAGAACGCGATGGCGAATTCGGACAAGCAGAACGCGCGGATTGAGCATGACAAGGCGTTGCAGCGGGCGATGAACGAGCTATTGGCGGATCACACCGAGTTGTTCAAGCAGTTCAGCGATAACGAGGGGTTCAAGCGGTGGGTTTCGGAGATGGTGTTTGCGGCGACGTATAAGGGTGGGGCGGCGACGCAGGGAGGTTGATTGGGGTCGCACGAGCGGAAGAGGCCGGTTGGAAACCGGCCTCTACGCGAGAACGGGGCGTGATGCTGACGGGGACCGCGCCGCTGGTGGTCGGTCGCCGACTAGGGGTCGAGGCGGAAGGGGGGGTAGCGGTCGGTGGTGAGCATGAAGGCGTAGGCCTGGACGCGGGCGCCGTAGCGGATGACGCCGACGATGACGTCGAAGAGGGCGCGCGGGTACTGGGCGGTGATGACGACCATGATCCAGCCAAGAACCACGGCGATGAAGGCCAGGATCCCGAGGATGACGAGCACGATGTAGTGGGGGATGGCCAGGAACCACTTGACGAGGGGGAGCCAGCGGTTGAGGTCGGTTTCGGCGTTGGGGTACTCAATATCGAGATGGACGGCCTGGTGTTCGTCGGTGGAGGGGTACTCGTCGCGCAGGGCCAGGACGTAGACCTCGATGCGGTAGACAAAGCGGCTGAGTTCGAGATTCCAGTCGAACCACCAGCGCGGGTATTTGTGGCGGAAGACCAGCATCAGGACGAGGGGAAGCCAGAGGAGTGGGATGGAGATGGCCGCCTGGTCGGAGCCGCTGGCCTGGCCGCTGTTGACGAAGCCGGGAATGAGCGCGGCGACGATGAGGATGGGGATGACCATGATGAGACGGACGAGGGTGGTGAGGCGGTTGAGGGGGCGGTCGGGGTAGTCGACGGAGAATTGGACGGGGTAGTCGGATTGGTTGCTGGCCATGGGGTGGGGATCCCGATAGCGGCTGGTGGACATAATCCTATGTTTCGGAGTCGTACTTTGGCGAACGGGCGAGTGGTCTGGCGTGCGGGGCTATGGGCGGTGTCGCACCATGCACTGGCCGTGCGACGACGTGCCGCGCATAGGAGACCTTTGCATAACCCCAGGGCTGGTTGCCCGGAAGACCCTCATCCCCGGATCGAGTCCGGGGCAGGCTCCAACCCTCTCCCAGAGGAGACCGTTGCCTAACCCGAGCGTGGTTGCCCGGAAGACCCCTCACCGGTTTCGGCCGAAGACGGCCGAACCTGCCTCTCCCCTTGGAGAGGGTGAAGAGCGGCACCGCCTTCGCGGACGAGGCGGGGTTTTGCAAAGGTCTCCGGAGGGAGAGGGAGAAGGAGCGGCCCCGCTTTCGAGGTCGAGGCGGGGTTATGCAAGGGTCTCGCACAGGGGGGACGCGGAATGACGGGTAGCGGGGGGCGTCCGCTGGTGTTGGTGATCGAGGACGATCTGCGGTATGTGCGGCAGTTGCGTGGGGACCTGGCGGCGGGCGACTTCGCGGCGGTGTTTGCGGGTACGGGCGCGCAGGGTCTGAACGAGGCCGCTGCGGAGACGCCTGAGGCGGTGTTGCTTGACCTGGGTTTGCCGGACATGGATGCGCTGTCGGTGGTCGCGCAGTTGCGTGGTAGCTGTGATGCGCCGGTGATTGCGATGAGCGCGCGGGAGGACGATGAAGGTATTGCGGGCGCGATGGAGGCCGGCTTTGACGACTATCTGGCTAAGCCGTTTGACCTGGATCAGCTGCTGGCGCGGCTGCGGGCGGTGTTGTGGCGGGCGCCCGGGGCGGAGGTTGGAGCGCCGCCGCCGTTCGAGTCTGATGGGCTATGTGTCGACTTTGCGGCGGCGGAGGTGACGGTGGGGGGACGGCCGGTGGGGTTGAGGGCTGCGGAGTTTCGGCTGTTGCGGTTCCTGGCGCGGAACCGGGACCGGGTGTTCAGGCCAGATCAACTCGTGGAGGAGGTGTGGGGGCCGGAGTACGCGGGGGACCGTCACCTGGCGCGGGTGTTCGTGCGGCGGGTGCGGGAGAAGATCGAGCGGGACCCCGGGGCTCCGCGGCATCTGGTGACGAAGGCCGGGGTTGGGTACATGCTGCGGAAGCGCGAGTGACGGAAGGCTGACGGCGGGTGGGATACCATCGGGGTTGCGCTGAGGATTGCGCTGGAGTCGAGTCATGGCGGCCGTTGACTCCCTGACCCGCCCCGCCGAGCGGGCGCCGACCTATCGCAAAGTCGCGCCGTACCTGGTGGACTGCGATTGCCACCACCTGTGGCACAAGATCGACGAGATCTTTCCGTATCTGCCGCGCCAGTACGTGCAGGAAATCAAGGACTTCGGGTCCATGTTTCCGAACGGCGGCTGGACGAATATGCCGAACTCGCACGGCTACCGGACCGATCACGACGTGGACGAGAACACGGACTTCGCGGAGTTCACGGTGAAGGAGCACCTGGACCCGTATGGGTTCGACGTGGCAATCCTGACGGGGCAGATGGTGTACCCGACGGTGGGAATGACCAACCTGGACTACGCGGCAGCGATATGCCGGGCGCATAACGACTGGACGATGGAGCAGTGGGTGGCGAAGGACTCGCGGTTCCGCGCGACCCTGGCCGTTGGCCCGAACGACCCGGTGCTGGCGGTGGAGGAGATCGAGCGGCTGGGCGATCACCCGGCGGTGGTGGGGGTGATGCTGCCGGCGGGTGGGCGTCATCCGTATGGGAACCGGATCTACCACCCCATATACGAGGCGGCGGAGCGGTACGGGCTGACGATCGTGACGCACTTCGGGGGCGAGGGTCGGGGTCAGACGAATCCGCCGACGGCGGCGGGTTTCCCGACGTATTACCTGGAGATGCGGATGGCGCGTCCGCAGATCGCGCAGGCGCATACGGCCAGCCTGATCTGCGAAGGGGTGTTCGAAAAGTTCCCGACGCTGACGTGGGTGTTCGTGGAAGTGGATACGTGGTGGATTCCGGGGTTGCTGAACCATTTCGACGCCGACTGGAAGGCGGTGCGGGACTACACGCCGTGGGTGAAGCGGCTGCCGAGCGAGTATTTCCGCGATCACATCCGGGTGGGTACGCAGCCGATGGAGCAGCCGGGGTCACGCGAGGACCTGCACTGGTTCCTGGAGCAGGCGCGGGCGGACGAGACGCTGGTGTACGCGAGTGATTTCCCGCACTGGGACTGGGACTCGCCGACTTCGGTGGCGCCGGATTTTCCGTCGGAGATGCGGGCGAACATTTTTGGGGAGACGGCGCGGGCGGCGTTCCGGCTGTAGCGTTTTTTGGATGGGTCTGGCAGAGCAGGGTGAGTCGATTGAGTCGGTCCCGGCCGTGGCCAGGCAGGTTGCATGACCGACGCTTCGAAACGCACCCCAGCCCTCTCCCTGCCAGAGGCCTTTGCGTAACTTAGGGGTGGGTGCCCTGAAGACCCCTCACCGGTTTCGGCCGAAGACGGCCGAACCTGCCTCTCCCCTTGGAGAGGGTGAAGATCCGCCACGACTTCGAAGTCAAGGCGGGGTTTCGCAAGGGTCTTTGCCAGGGAGAGGTAGAAGACGGCGGCTGAGACGTGAGGGATTCCTGGCTTTGGCTGCCGGCCAAGGGTGACCCTGGATGAGCGTGGTGGGTGACGGGGCGTGAGCGCAGCGGGTTCTGACGAGGTGGTTGTGTGCCCGGTTGCCGAGTTGCCGGCGGGGGAGCGGTGGGAGGTTCGGGGGGCGCTGGGGTATGGGGTGACGGTGTTCAATGTGGGCGGGGATTTGTACGCGATGCTGAATCACTGTCCGCACCGGGGTGGGCCGTTGTGCCGGGGGCGGATCCGGCCGCATCCGGTGTCGGACCGGGTGGGGTACTGGGAGTTCGAGCGGGAGGGGGAGATCCTGCGGTGCCCGTTTCACAACTGGGAATTTGACATAACGACAGGTCAGGCCTTGTACGACGAGCGGGTGCGGGCGCGGACGTTTCCGGTGGAGGTGCGGGACGGACAGGTGGTGGTGCAGGTGCGGAAGAGGCGGCGTTAGCCCAGGCCGGGAAACCAGGTCCCCAGCGGACCGTGAGAAATCTTCCACGCCTTTTTGGACGCGCACGCGACGCTTGCCAGAATCCGAGCAGATTAGCGGCTCGTTCAGCCGAAGGGGAGACATGTAGCCAATGGGTCCGGGTGCTAACGGCCAGGCGCCGATTGTGGTGGTGCGTGACGTTCACAAGTCGTTTGGGGACGTGCATGCACTGGCGGGGGTGAGCCTGGAGATCGAGCGGGGGACGGTACTGGGCTTGCTGGGTCCCAACGGGGCGGGCAAGACGACGCTGGTGCGGGTGCTGACGACGTTGCTGGATCCGGACGACGGGTCGGCGACGGTGGCCGGCTATGACGTGCGGCGCGAGCGGACGCGGGTGCGTCCGCTGATCGGGCTGGCGGGGCAGTCGGCGGCGATTGACGACACGCTGACGGGTCGCGAGAACCTGGAGATGGTGGCGAACCTGTATCACATGGGCCGGGCCTTGGCGGCGTCGCGGGCGGGCGAGTTGCTGGCGCGGTTCGATCTGCTGGAGGCGGCGGATCGGGCGGCCAGGACGTACTCCGGCGGGATGCGGCGGCGGCTGGACCTGGCGGCGAGCCTGGTGGCCGATCCGGAGGTGCTGTTCCTGGACGAGCCGACGACCGGGCTGGACCCACAGGCGCGGCTGGAGCTGTGGACGGTGATCCGCGAGCTGGTGGCGACCGGGACGACGGTGCTGTTGACGACGCAGTACCTGGAAGAGGCTGATCAGCTAGCCGACGAGATTGTCGTGATCGACCACGGGCGGATCATCGCGCAGGGGACGGCGGCGGACCTGAAGGCAAGGTCGGGCGGGGAGCACCTGACGGTGCGGGTGAGTGACCTGGCGGCGCTGGAACAGGTTCGCGAAGTGCTGGAGGCCGAGGGCGACGGGCCGCCGACGGTGGATGACGCCACGGGGACAGTGTCGGTGGCGGTGAGCAACGGGCCGGCGCGGCTGGCCGGGGTGGTGCGGCGGCTGGACGAGGCGGCGGTGGCGATTGCGGACATCGGGCTGCGGCAGCCGACGCTGGATGAGGTTTTCCTGTCATTGACCGGGCATCGGGCCGAGGGCGAGCCGGCCGGCACACTCACGGGAGCGGGCTGATGGTGGTCTCGATGGAGGCGTTGCGGGTTGAGGCGCGCTATGCGCCGGGCGACATCCTGCAACTGTGGAAGCGCAACATGCTGGCGTACCGGCGGCAGCCGGATTTGCTGGTGTTTTCGACGATCCAGCCAGTGATGTTCGTGCTGCTGTTCGCGTACGTATTCGGCGGGGCGATTCAGACGGGGCCGGTGGACTACATCGATTTCCTACTGCCGGGGATCCTGGCGCAGTCGGTGCTGTTCGGGTCGACGCAGACCGGGGTAGGACTGGCAGTGGACGTGACGAGCGGGATGATCGATCGCTATCGCACGCTGCCGATGGCGCGGTCGGCGGTGGTGGCGGGGCGGATCCTGGCGGACACCACACGGAATGTCTTTGTGGTTGGGCTGATGCTGGGGGTGGGGTTCCTGATTGGGTTCCGGTACCACGGGACGGTGGCGGGGGCGATTGCGATGCCGTTTGTGGCGGTGCTCTTCGGGCAGACGTTTTGCTGGATTTCGGCGGCCATCGGCACCAGCGTCCGGCGGGCGGAGACGGCGCAGGTGGCGTCGTTCGTGTGGCTGTTTCCGCTGGTGTTCGTGAGCTCGGTGTTCGTGCCGGTTGAGACGATGCCGGACTGGCTGAAGGTGGTGGCCGAGAACAGCCCGGTGACGCACACGGTCAACGCGATGCGGGGGCTGGCGCTGGGCACGGACTTCTGGGAGCCGCTGCTGAAGGCGCTGGGCTGGATGGCGGGGATCATGGCGGTGTTCGTGCCGCTGGCGGTGTGGCGGTACCGGTCGATCCAGTAGCCGGACGGCGATAGCCAGTAGACTCCCGTCGGCCGGCGGGATCCGGAAGTAGCTGCCGATGTCTGCGTTGCGTGCGGTGACGATTGCGAATACGGAGCTTGGCGGGGCCGGGCATGGGCTGCATCGCGCGTGGCAGGCCAATCCGGACGTGCGGATGGTGGCGCTGGCGGACCTCGTTGAAGAGGGTCGCGAGGAGCTGGCGGCGGCGTGCGGGGCGGAGCGGACGTATGCCGATTACCGCGAGATGCTGGAGCGGGAGCGGCCGGACATCGTGGCGATTGCCCGGCACTGGTATGACGACGGGCGGGTCGAGGAAACGCTGGCGGCCATCGAGGCGGGCGCGAAGGGCCTGTACGTGGAGAAGCCGCTGGCGCCGTGGGCGGACCAGGCGCGGGCGGTGATGGACGCGGCGGAGGCGGCGGGGACGCACGTGATCCTGGCGCACCGCAGCCGGGAGCATCCGGGGATGCAGGCGATCCGGGCGCGAGGCGAGGCCGGCGAGTGGGGGCCGATGACGCGGATTCGCGCCATGGATAAAGGCGACCACCGGGTCGGGGTCCAGGAGTCGATGATCCATGCCCCGCACGTGTTCGACGCGATGCTCTACCTGGTGGGCGAGGCGCCGGTGCAGGTGTCGGGGCTGGTGTTGCAGGACGGGCGGCCGGCTACGCGGGCGGACGCGGTGGGGCGGAGCGAGAACGGGGCCGGTCCGATTGCGGGGGACCGGGTGTCGGCGACGTACTTGTTTCCCAGCGGGGTGATGGGCACGTTCGAGTCGGTGCCGGTGGGCGACGGGTCGTATGGCTCGGACCGACTGGGGGCGGACTGCTATTACCAGGAGGCGCTGGTGACGTTGCGGAATCAGCCGCGGGGGCAGTTTCACCTGCTGCCGCGCGGGGACGTGTTCCCGACGGGCGATGACGTGGGCTGGGAAGAGATCGTGGCGGAAGAGCCCTGGGCGCCGGAGGGCGTGGATGCGATGACGTGGAGCAACCACCTGCACGGCTGCGAACTGGTGAGGCTGATTCACGGCGGCGAAGTGCGTCCGACGACGTGCACGGGGCAGGACGCGCTGATCGGCGTGGAGATGCTGGTGGGGGCGTACCGGTCGCACCTGGAAGGGCGGCCGGTGGCCTTGCCGTTGGAGGATCCGACGAACCCCTGGGTGTAAGAGTTAGCCGGATCGCGGGGCGGTTCTGTGCAGGAAACCGGTGACGGATTCATGAGTGTGGCAGGTGACGATGTCCGCTAACGCAGATGCAGTCGAGCAATTGACCAGGGCGTTGGAGGCGGTGCCGCGACTGAAGGAACTGGCGCACCGGTCGCCGGAGCGGGTGGTCGGATCGCGGGAGTTTCAGCAGTGGCGGGAAGACGGGGTTCGCTCGATCGGCGACCTGCTGGGCGCGGATTCAAGCCAGGCCAGGGCGTTTGCCAGCGTCAAATATTCGCCGAGTAACTTCTACTTCGGCGCTTCCAATGCGACATATCGCGAGGTCTACTTTCGGGGTCTGGACGCAGCAGCCGAGATCTTGAGTTCAGCCATTCGCGAGGCAAGTGCGGGCGGATTTGAAAGAGATCAATGTTGACGTAGATCCGGGCGCCGGGCCGCGCGTGATGCGCGGGCTGCGGGTGGCTCGGGCGTGTGGGCTGCTGACGGTCGCGGCGGCGTTGTCGGGCGTGCTGACGGCGTGCGATGTGCCGGGACCGGAGAGCGTGGATGTTGCGCGGCTTGCCGCCGTCGAGCCAACGGTTGTGGCCACAGCCGCGCCCACGAGGCCGGTGGCGCCGATCCCTGCGACGGCGACACCAGCGGCGACCGTTGTGGCGGTGGAGATGCGCGCGCCGCGTCCGCCGGTTCGCACGCCGACGCCAAGTGCGACGCCGGTGCCGAGCCCGTCGCCTACTCAGCCTCCGGCAGTGACGGTGGCTCCGAGTCCCTCGCCGACGCCGGCGGATCCGGCGCCGGCGGCGCCAACGCTTGAGGCGCTGGCGGACGAGTTGCGGGAGATCGTGCAGGACGGCATCCGGCAGGAGTTTCCGGGGGCCGAGTCGCAGCCGGTGCACGTGTTGCCACTGGGAACGCCGGACGTGACGGGGATGTACTGGTGGGTGGTCACGGACGGTCCGCAGCCGGTCAAGGTCACCGCGGGGGACGAGGTGGTGAACTTCTTCCACTTCGCTGCCGTGTACGAGCGGACGGAAGACGGCGCGTGGCGTGAGGTGAATCGGCTCGAGATCGAGAGCGCGCCGCAGCGAACGCAGGTCGAAGTGCTGCATACGGGGTGGGAGACGCCAGGCGGCGAGGCGTCAGCGTGGATTGCGGTGCGCGGCGGCACGGGGGCACATGCAGGAACGTTGGACGTGATTGGATTCGACGGTCGGTCACTCAGCACATCGCTGTCGTGGGTCAGCGCCCGCCCGAACGCGGGTGAGATCGTGGACCTGGACGGCGACGGGTTGCTGGAAGTCGTGCTGGACGAATCTGATCCATACATCTTCTGTTACGCCTGTGCCACCGAGTTGAAGCAGGAGGCGGTGTACCGCTGGATCGGCGCTGGGCTCGGTCGCGTGGAACTGCGGGCGCCGCCGGTGGCGCCCCGCGACCAGTCGGCCGAAGGTGTGCAGCGAATCGTGTCGCTGGTGGCGGCGGACCTGTGGCGCGAGGCCGCGGCCGGCGCGACCGCGCTGTCAGAGCAGTCGCCGCTCAGCCAGGGCACCCGCTGGTTTTCAATTCTGACGAATCGGATCGCCGCCGCGCGGCTGGCGCACGCCGGTTCCCCAGGTCAGCCGCTGCTGACGCGAGTGTTCGCGGGCGAATACGCCGCAGCTCTGGAATTGATGCGGGCGCTGGGGCCGGCCGAGGCTTTTGCAGTGGACGGGCCGCTCATCGTGGGGACGGCGGCAGAGGAAGACCTGGCGACGATGGCGGTGCATCTGCTGGACTTCACGGCGCGGGCGCTGGCCGTGGCGCCGGAGCGCGCCGACGTTCACACGGTTCGCGCGCTGGGACTGGCACTGGCGTCGCCGGACGACCTGAGCGGAGCCGTGTCGGCGATGGCGGACGCCACCGCGCTAGCACCAGACGATGCCTTCCTGCGGGCTAGCCGCGACTTCCTGCAAGGCGTGGATCGGGCCCCCGGCGCGACCCTGGCACCAGCCGGCCCGGCTGCGCTGCAGGAAGGACCACCGGCCTCGTTTTTCGCCGAGGGCCACGTGCTGGGCAGTGGCGACAGGGGGCGCCATGTCAAGGCGATCCATCAGCGCCTGGCGCGCATTCCGGCGCTGGAGTTCGGAGATCCGGGGCGGTATTTCGACGCCTATCACGAAGCGACCCGACGGGCGATTGTGAAGTTCCAGGTGGACCGGGGCCTAGCGCCGAGCGGTGTGGTAGATGCCGCGACCTGGGACGCGCTGGAAGCGGCTCGCCTGGCCCCTCGGGACGTCGAGGAGGAAGCTGCGCCGCCGTCCTCGGCGCCGCCGGTGGTTACCGCCCGCCGGCCCTCGCATGGCGCGGCCGGCCATTCCGTGGTCTATCTGACTTTTGACGACGGTCCACATCCAGACTTCACGCCGTCGACCATGGACATTTTGGCGCGCTACGGCGCTCGGGCGACGTTCTTCGTGGTGGGGGCCGAGGTCGAGCGCTATCCGAAGCTGGCAGCGGCGCTGGTGGCCGCCGGGCATCAATTGGCGAACCATACGTTCAACCATCCGGCGCTCGATGAGATTTCCCGCGACACCTACCTGGCGGAGATTTCGGCGACGGACGCGGCGATCAGGGCCGCAGCAGGCGATGCGGCACGGCCAACGCGCTGCGTGCGTCCGCCATATGGCGCCATCGGGGCCGACACGACGGCTATCGCGGCCGAACTGGGCAAGTCGATCGTGATGTGGGACATCGACCCCCAGGATTGGCGGCAACCCCAGGCCGACCAGATCGCACAGCACATCCTGGCGAATGTCGTTCCGGGCTCGATCATCCTGATGCATGACGGTGGAGGCAGCCGGACTCAGACCGTGGCGGCGCTTGAAATGGTGCTGGCTGAGCTTGCGGCGCGCAGCTTCGCGTTTCGCATCGTTCCGGCATGCGACTCCGGGAGATAGCGACCTACGTTCGGGCCGGCGCCGGTGAGCATCGCGGCCGGCCTCGGAGAGATCCTTGCGCAACACCAGAGATCGGTGACCGGAAGACTCTCGCCTCAACCCTCTCCCAGAGAGACCTTTGCGTAACCCGAGGCTGGCTGCGCGGAAGACCCCTCACCGGTTTCGGCCGAGGACGGCCGAACCACCCTCTCCCCTCGGAGAGGGTGAAGAGCGGACCCGCCCTTGAGCACGAGGGGAGTTTCACAGAGGTCTCCCAGAGGGAGAAGGAGCAAGAGCGGCCGTTCAATAGCTGACGAGAGACGATTTGCAAAGGTTTCACGGTGCGATAGTCGAAGCGGCGGGAGTTGACGCGGGGCACGCTTTAGACTGCGCGCGGACTGAGTCCAAGCCGAGGAGAGCCGGTTGGAGGGCCAGAAGACCTCAGGCCGAGTGGTCGTGCGGACCGTGCTGGTGTCTGCCTTGCTGGCGGCGGTGGTTGGGGCGTTGGTGGGGGCGGTCTTGTCAGTGGCGCTGGGGGGCGGTGAGCCGGAGGGCGTGGCCGGGGCGGCGGAGCGGGCGTTGATCGAGCGGTTTTACGAGGAGTCGTGGAATAACGGGGACATCAGCCTGATCGACGAGCTGTTCACGACCGATTATGTGCTGCACATGCAGGACGGGCGGACGATCGGGCGGGACGGCTTCAAGATCGAGATCCCAGAGTTGCGGAGCTCGTTTCCGGACCTGAGCATCACGGCGGACGAGTGGATCATGGCGCCGGGGAAGATCATTGCGCGGGTGACGTGGCGGGGGACGCACACGGGGCAGGGGCTGGGCATCCAGCCGAGCGGGAACACGTTCGAGGCGTCGGCGATTTACATTTACCGCTTCGAAGGGGACCGAATTGCCGAGAGCTGGGCGATGTTCGACTCGCTGGGGTTTCGGCAGCAGCTGGGATTGCTATAGGGCTCCCGGCAGAGAGACCTTTGCGTAAACCGAGCGTGGTTGCCCGGAAGACCCCTCACCGGTTTCGGCCGAAGACGGCCGAACCTGCCTCTCCCCTTGGAGAGGGTGAAGAGCGGCGCCGCCTTCGTGGACGAGGCGGAGTCTTGCAAGGGAGTCCCAGAGGAAGAGGGAGAGAGCGGACCCGCTTTCGAGCACGCGGGGCGTTTCGCAAGGATCTCCCAGGAGAGGGGAAGGACCGGCGTCCCCTCGAAGAGATTGACACCGAACACCGTTGCCGTCCCCGGGAGGAACAAGCGTCCGCACGTTCGAGGACCAGGGGAGTTTTCAAAGGTCTCTCCAGAATGGATGACAACGCGCGCCGGACGTTGCGCTTGCAAGGACTTCGTGACGTTTTTCACAATTTGCGCGTAGCTCGTACCACAGTCTGAAGCCATACGCGTGAACCGGAACAAGGTGTCGATGTTTGGACTGCTGGCCAGCCTGGCCGCCAGCTGGCGGCGGGCGGCGGCCGTGATCGTGGCGTGGATCGTGGTGGGCGTGGTCGTGATCGTGGCGGCGCCGCCACTGGGCGACGTGACGACCAACAACCAGGAGGACTTCCTGCCGAGCGACTCGGAATCGCGGCGGGCCCTGGAGCTGGTGACGGAGAAGTTCCCGCGCGGACAGGGCGTTCCGGCCATCATCGTCTTTCATCGCCCGGAGGGCCTTTCGGACGCCGACCTGGAGGCGATCGCGGGCGTTGACGCGGTCCTGCAGTCGGATAGCGCGCCTGATGAAGTCCAGTCGGTGCTCTCCTTGAGCGGGTCACCTGACGCCGCGGGGGCGCTGCGGGCGCCGGACGGCAAGACCGTGACCACGATCGTCACGCTTGCGGGCTCCCAGAACACCGAGACGTTTGGCGAGGCGGTGCGGTGGGTTCGCGATCAGGCGAAGGCTGAAGTCGAGGACATTGGCCTGACCGTGGCGGTCACCGGTCCGGCCGGCATCATTTCCGACGCTGTCGAGGTGTTCGGAACCTTCGACTTCCGGGTGACGATGTTCACGGTTCTGCTGGTGCTGGTGCTGCTGCTGGTGATCTATCGCTCGCCGGCGCTGGCCCTGTTGCCGCTGGTGGGGGTCGGCTGGACGTTGCTGGTGGCGCAATCGGTGGCCGCGTTGCTGGCGGAGAACTTCGGGTTGTCGCTGAACGGGCAGGTCACCGCGCTGATGTCGGTGCTGATGTTCGGCGCGGGGACCGATTTCACGTTGTTCATCGTGGCGCGGTACCGCGAGGAGCTACGGCGACAGCCGGATCGCTGGCGGGCCATGGAGGTCTCGCTGCAGCGGATCGGGCCGGCGATCGCGTCGAGCGCGGGGACCACGATTGCGGCCATGCTGGCGCTGTTGCTGGCCAGCTTCGGGTCGTTCCAGGCGATGGGGCCGGTGCTGGCGATGGCCATTGCCCTGATGCTGGTCAGCGGGCTCACGCTGGTGCCGGCGTTGACGGTGCTGCTTGGCCGGGCGGCGTTCTGGCCGGGCCGGATGCACGTGAGCGGGACGGAGCACTCGCGCATCTGGTCGCGGGTGGCCACCCTGGTGACGCGACGTCCGGTGTTCACGTTCGTGATCACGCTGGCGCTGCTGGTGGTCTTCGCGGCCGGGACCCCGAGCATCAAGCCGAATTTCAGCTTCATCGACGGATTCCCGGACAGCGCCGAGTCGAAGATTGGCGCGCAGATCATGGACGACAGCTTCGGGGCCGGCGAGCTTGCGCCCACGAATATCTACGTCAACACGACCAACGTGGACGGCAGCCTGGTTGACCTGGATCACCTGACGCAGGCCGTGGCGGCGGTGCCGGGCGTGGCACGGGTCAGCGGACCGACGCGGCCGACCGGCGAGGCGCCGGCGGTGGACGCGGCGGCGC
>JAPPFO010000082.1 GCA_028875175.1 Chloroflexota bacterium
GAGGTGTTCACCATGTCTCCGAACACCTGTCTACCATGTCTCCGGTCTGGACAGGTATTAGGGGCGCACGGCCGGAAGAGGCGCCTGCGGACGCCGGATAACGAAAGGGGAGCGGGGCGGGATGACGAAACAGGACTTTGAGATTTACCCGATGCCGATGTTTCCGACGCTCTCCGTTCAGGACGTCCGGGCGTCCGTGGATTGGTATTCGGAGGTGTTGGGGTTTGGCACGGTGTTTGTGCTGCCGGGGGCGGATGGGGCGCCGGTATTGGGTCACCTGCGGTGGCGGAAGTATGCGGATCTGTTGTTAGTGCCGGATGAGGGTGGGTCGGACTCCGAGCGTGTGAAGGGGGTGGGGGTTTCGCTTTCGTTCCTGGTAGGGGATGTGAGCGTGGACGCGATGGCGGAGCGGCTGGAGGGGCGAGGTGTGGCACTGGACGAAGGGCCGGTGACGCGGCCGTGGAATACGCGGGAGATCGTGGTGGTGGATCCGGATGGATATCGGTTGGTTTTCTTCGAGGCGGTGGACGTGGAGAGGTCGTTCGAGGAGGTAATGGGGGACGTTAGGAAGTAGCTAGTGGCTTGTGGTTAGCGAATAGAGATGCGGCGGGGCGGGCGGAACTTGGGCGTCACCAGAGCCGGCGGACCGGGTAGCGATCGAAGGCGGCGTCGTTGGATATGAGCACGAGGTCGAGCGAGAGCGCCTGGGCGATGAGCATGCGGTCGAACGGGTCGCGATGGGGACCCGGGAGCGCGCCGGCGCGGGCGGCGTCGGCGACCGATAGCGGCAGTTCTTGGAAGCCCTGGGCTGCAATGGCTCCGGGAATGTCGGAGGCGATCGGGTCGGCGTCCGGTAGTTTGCCCAGCCGGTGCTTCGTGGTGATTTCCCATGCCGTGGCGGCGCTGACCAAAACGTCGTTGTCCTCGTCGTGGATGGCTCGCCGGGCCGGCTGAGGCAACCGCGGGCTGTCCTCGGCCCACCACAGAAACGCGTGGGTGTCCAGCAGCAGCCGCACGGGTCAGCCGCCCTCCCACAGGCGCAACTCCTCCTCGGGAAGCGGGTCGAAGAAACTGTCGTCGATCCTAATCTTCCCCTTGAACATGCCAGGGCGCCGTTTGCCTCGCGGCTTGCAGGCCACCAGCCGGGCCACAGGCTTGCCGTTGCGGGCGATGGTGACTTCTTCACCGGCCTCGACCTGCGCCAGCAGGCGGGACAGGTGGGTCTTGGCCTCGTGCACGTTCACCGTTGGCATTGCTGACTCCCCGGGGCACCTCGGCCGGGTGCTTGGCTAAGGGTATGACTAACGCAGGGACTATTCAAAAAGCGAGTTGGTCGTGGCGCGGCTGGGCGAACCGAGGCTGCCACAGGCTATCCGTGGACCACCTCGGAAACCCGTGGGTGTCCAGCAGCGGCCGCACGGGTCAGCCGCCTTCCCACAGGCGCAACTCCTCCTCGGGAAGCGGGTCGAAGAAGCTGTCGGGAACGACAACCTTGCCCTCGAATACGTCGGGTTGGGAACGGCCCAGGTCGCGCGCCGGTACCATCCGGGCCACGGGCTTGCCGTTGCGGGCGATGGTGACTTCTTCACCGGCCTCGACCTGCGCCAGCAGGCGGGACAGGTGGGTCTTGGCTTCGTGGACGTTGACCGTTGGCATGTCCGACTATCCTGGCACCTCCAGCCGTGTAGTTGACTAAGAATATGACTAATGTAGCGGCCTCTCAAGCAGCGGGACGGGCGTTGGGACCGCAGGGAGAGCCGGAGGGCGCAGGCGGCTGGTCGGTCCGACGCCCGTTGGCTCGCACGGTGTCACCAGGGGTTGGTGGCGTCCATCTCCCACTTGACGAGGTTCTGGGCGGAGATGGGGTGATCCTCGGTGAAGAGCCTGGATTCCAGGCTGTCGGGGCGGGTGGAGTAGACGCGCTGGGTTATGCAGATGCGGGAGTTGATGAAGAGTTCGATGACGGAGCGGTCGACGAAGCCGTCGATGTGGAGGGGTTCGTTGGGCTTGAGGGCGAAGGGGACGACTTGCCGGCGGGTGGCGCTGGTGGTGTCGCGAGGGTTGCGGCCGTAGGTGAGATTTGGGTCAAGGCTGGCGCGGTCAAAGTCGACGATTAAGTGCTGGCGCCGGGTGTCGTAGGCGACGACGGTCTGTTCCTGGCCGTCGGGTGAGCAGAGGAGCTTGAGGCCGAAGCGGGTGGCCTGGTTGGGGTGGATGGTGAACTGGAATTCCATGCAGTCGGATTCGAAGCCGCGGAGGGTGCGCTCCTCACCCGGTGCGAGGGTGAGATCCGGGTGGCGGCGTTGGTCGTAGCGGAGATTGCGGAGTTCGTCTACGGGGTCGATGCGGAGGGAGTTGTCGGGGGCGGGGGTCAGGTGCCAGGGGAGGGACATGACGCCGCTCCAGCCGGTGTCGACCCAGTCGCGGCGGGCTTCGCGGATCCAGCCCCAAAAGAGTCTCCGACCCCTATCGTCAATCAGCGTTTCGGGGCCCGCCAGCAGGCTGCCGAGGTGGCTGAGACGGCCGTAGGCCTCGGGGTGGAACCGCTCGTTCTCGTAGCGGCCAATGTAGTACTGGGCGCGGCCGTGGGGCTGGTGGGTGTGCATGAGAAGCATGTGCTTGTCGCCGAAGGGGAAGAAGTTGGAGCAGGCGCAGTCCTCGATCTCATCAGTCCACTGGCGGTCGGACTTGTAGAAGGGGCCGACGTATTGCCAGTCGACCAGGTTGGTGGACTTGAAGAGGCTGGTTGAGTCGCCCTGGTAGCCGGGGCGGTGGTTCTTGTTGCCGATGAGGGCGTAGTAGGCGTCGCCCTCCTTCCAGCCGCTGGGATCGAAAATGACGCACTCGGGGAGGTGGCTGTTGGACCTGGTTGGCCAGTCTTCGGGGGCCGGATCGAGAGGTATGACGGGGTTCTGGGGCAGGGGGACCCAGCGGTCGAGGTCGGGGTCGTGGGACTGGTAGATGCAGATGCCGTGGCGGGGCATGTTGGTGATGATGGTGGGGACGGGCATGCCTTCCATGACGTCGCCGCTGTTGAAGTAGTCGCCCCTGGCGCCCTCGAACGGTTCCCGCAGGGAGGCGCGGTGGTAGCGCCAGTGGAGCAGGTCGCGGCTGCTGATGTGCTGCCAGCTGGAGAAGTCGACCCGGCTGCCGGGGTTGGGGATCTTTTGGAGGTAGCCGAGGTGGTAGCGGCCGTTCCAGAAGATGGCGCCGTTGATGTCGTTCCAGCGGCCTTCGGGCGGGACGAAGTGGTAGCGGGGGCGGTGCTTGTCGGCGACGAGCTTTTCGCGGAGCTCGTAGGACTGCATGAGGTAGACGTCGAAGTCCTGCACTGGCGTCGCTCCGCTGTCGACCGTGGCTTAATGTAGAGCGAACTGCCGAGCGGAGTGCGGGGAAGATGTCGGGAGGCGAGTTGAGCGCATCCGAATTGATCGACAAAGCGATCGCTGATTTGGGGGATTGGCGCGGGGAGCGGTTGGCTGAGATTCGGGCGTTGATTCACGAGATCGATCCCGAGGTGGTGGAGGAATGGAAGTACCGGGGAAGCCCGGTGTGGTCGCGCGACGGGACGCTGGCCGTGGGGAACGCGCAAGAGGACAAGGTGACGCTCCGGTTCATCAACGGAGCGCAGCTGAAGGATCCCGGCAAGGTGTTCAATGCGGGGCTGGGCGGGAAGCAGTGGCGGTCGATCGACATTTCCGAAGGTGCCGAGATCGACCGGGAGGCGCTGAAGACGCTGCTGCGCGAGGCGGTGCAGTACAACATCGAGAATTCATACGAACGGCGCAGATCGCGCTCGGGCGACAAACCGATGTTGCTGTCGGGCGGAAATCCGCAGATTGCGAAGGCCGACGGGGACGCTCCGGTGCAGGCGTATATCGCGGCGATGCCGGAGTGGAAGCACGACATCGGGCGGCGGCTGGACGCGCTGATCGAGCGGACGGTGCCGGACGTGCGGAGGGCGGTGCGGTGGAACTCGCCCTGGTACGGCGTCGAGGGGATGGGCTGGTTTCTGAGCTACCACGTGTTCACGCGATACGTGAAGGTGACGTTTACCAACGGCATGCGGCTGGATCCCCTACCGCCCGGCGAGGCCAAGGACCCCGACTCGCGCTGGATCAATATTCACGAGGGCGAATTGGACGAGGCACAGATGGAAACGTGGGTGCGCCAGGCGGCGGCGGTGCCGGGGTGGTATGGGTTTGACACGATGTAGCGGTTCAGCGAAGCCGCGGAGGGCGCCCCGTCCGTACGTTCGTTGCGTGTGGCGCAGCGGGATCGGACGGACGATGAAGGGTGTGGAGGGTCCACGCGGGTGGTGAAGTTGACGGCCTTTGTTGTGCTGCTGGCTATGGCGCTCGTTGGTTGCGGTCCCGGCGCGGAGGACTTGACTAAAGGCGTTGGATCAGCGGCGGTTGAGACGGCGGCTGTCGAGGCGGACTGCGAGGCGACGCCGCGGCAGACGGAGGGGCCTTTCTATTTCGATATCGGTGAGATGCGGCGGGAGATCACGGAAGGGAAACCGGGGACACCGTTGCTTGTGGCGTTGCGGTTTGTGGCGGCGGGTTCGTGCGAGCCGATTCGGGATGTGTTCGTGGACATCTGGCATACCGACGCGGCCGGGCAGTACTCGGGGTATCCGGGACAGGGCGACGATCGCGCGGATACCTCCGGCGAGACGTTTCTGCGCGGGCGGCAGGTGACGGACGCCGAGGGGCGGGTCGAATTCGAGACGATCTATCCGGGCTGGTATCCGGGCCGGACGGTTCACATCCACTTCAGGGCCTTCACGAGCGAAGGGCGGCTGATCGCTTCGCAGTTGTACTTTCCGGACGACGTTTCCGACGCGGTATTCGAGTCCGAGCCGTATTCCGCGCGCGGACCCCGCGGAACGCGGAACACGAACGATTCAGTCGGACGAGACGACACCGCGCTGCAAGCGCTGATGGGGCAACTGACGACGAACGGCGAAGGGTACGTGGTGTCGCTGACGGTGGGCGTGGTGCGCTGAGAGCGGATGGGGCAGGGTTGCGGGTGCGGAACGTGGGCCATTCAGGTGCGTTGAAGGCAGAAGGACAGGTCATGACGAGTTCCAGGCCGAATGTGCTGGTCGTGTGCAGCCGAGAGGTGCGCGACCTGAGTTTTCTGGCGGAGGACCTGGAACGGTTGTCGGCGGTGGCGGAGTGGGAGTGGTTGGAGCTGGAGGGCGGGGAGGCGTTTGGGGCGAATGAGGATGCGGGGGCGATTGGGCAGCTGATTACGAAGGTGGGCGACGTGGACGGGCTGGTGGTGTCGCATGGGTCGCCAAGGATCAGCGCGGAGGTGATGGACGCGGCGCCGAAGCTGAAGATCATCGGCGAGCTGGAGGGGGACAGGTTTGCGTACCGGATCGATGTGGAGGCGGCCTGGGCGCGGGGGATCCGGACGGTTGATACGACGCATGGGTCGTCGTACCCGGTGGCGGAGTGGGCCCTGGGGCTGATCCTGATTTCGCTGCGGAATGCGGGAGAGAGTTTCCGGAAGATCCTGGCGGGAGATACGGCAAAGCCGACTCGGGATGACTTTGGGTTCGTGCATGGCGAGCTGACCGGCAAGAGCGTTGGGCTGATCGGGTGCGGTCACATCGGACGCCGGCTTGTGAAGCTGCTGGAGCCGTTCGAGGTGGAGGTCCGCGTGTACGATCCGTACCTGGCGAGCGAGATGCCGGACGCGATCGGGGTGGTAAAGACCTCGCTGGAGCAGGTGCTCTCGAAATCCAACGTAATCGTCTGCCTGGCGCCGCATACGCCCGCAACCGAGGGAATGATCGGGCATCGGGAGCTGGACCTGATCCCGTCCAACGCGGTGTTCGTGAACGTGTCGCGCGGGGTCGTGGTGGACAGCGAGGCGTTGATCGAGCGGCTGAAGCGCGGGGACATCGTGGCGGGGCTGGACGTGTTCGACCCCGAGCCGATTCCGCCGGACAGCGAGATCATCGGGCTGCCGAACGTCTTCCTGAGCCCACACATCGCGGGGGTGACGCTGGCGAGCCGGCATCGATTCTTCAGCCTGATGGTGGATGAGATGGAGCGATTCTTCGGCGGCGAGGAGCCGCTGTTTGAGCTGACGCCGAGGTCAATGGCGAACCGGAGGGGATCGGCGACGGGCTAGGGCTGAGCCGGGAGCGTCAGCGCTTTCGGGCAAGGACCAGGGGATGGTCCTCAGTGGTTCCATCAGTTGTTTCGTCATAGCCGCGGGCCGTTGACGATGTTTCAAGTACTTCAAACCCAAGGTCGGCCAGCGTTTCCACGTATTCACCGAGGGCGTAGTTGCTCCAGTACATGGTCACGCCGAAGAATCCGTCCTCCGTGTAGCCCGCTTCGCTGTGATGGCTGAGGGTGCAGAGGAAATAGCCGCCGGGCCTGAGCCAGCGGTGCACCTTGCGAAACAGCGCCGGTTGCTCCGCTCGGGGCAGGTGGAAGATTGAGCAGATGGCGACGACGGCATCGAAGCTGGCCGGGTCGAGGTCGATCGAAGCGACGTCGGCGCATATGAAGTCGCCGGTGGGTACGTTGCGCCGGGCCAAGCTGACCATCTCCCGCGAGATATCCACCCCGGTCACGCGGTGTCGTGCAGCCAGCGACCTGGCAATCGGAACGCCTGCCCCACAGCCCAGGTCCAGAACTTCGGCGGCGGCCTCCAGCCGATCCATTAGTTCCCGCAGCTCGGTCGGAGCCTGTGTCTTGCGAGCCTCGTGGTACGCCCCGGCGCAGGCGTCATATCCTCGTCTCACCAACGCGTGGTAGTCGGCCTCTGGATCCGTCGCCGGGATCACGGCACCGCGTCCCTCAATGCCACCGGCGTCAATGCAGAAGCAGTAACGAGATGTCGCTCGCGGCAGGAGACACGCTCATGAATAGGCTGGCATTCGTCGATACGCACATTCACCTCTACGACATGCAGCACCCGGAGCTGGTGTACGGCCACTGGCAGCCGGGGGTTCCGCATCACACGCTGGGGTGGCAGATTCAGAAGCTGGCCGAGCGGAACTACGTCGCCGAGGACTATATCGCCGAGACCCGCAATGCGAACGTAACCAAGGCGGTGCACGTGCAGGCGGCGATCGGCAGCCCGGATCCGGTGACGGAGACGGAGTGGCTGCAAAAGGCGGCGGAGCGGACGGGGTTCCCGCACGGGATCGTGGCGCACGCGGACCTGCGGGATCCCGGCGTGGGCGAGGTGCTGGAGCGTCACTGCCAGTCGCCGAACATGCGGGGGATCCGGGACTTCTCGTATGGGGATTACCTGGTGGAGCCCGACTACCACCGGGGCTTTGCGCTCTTTGAGCAGTTCAACCTGGTTTCGAGCATGCCAGCCCAGTGGCAGGACATGGAGAAGGTGCGGGACCTGGCCCACAAGTTTCCGAATATCACGATCGTGGTGGATCACACCGGTATGCCTGATGAGCGCACCGCGGAGTACTTCGAGAACTGGAAGCGCGGGGTGGCCATCGCGGCCAGTTGCGACAACGTCCGCTGGAAGATCTCGGGCCTGGGCATGGGCGACCACGACTGGACGGTGGACAGCATTCGGCCGTACGTCCTGACATCGATCGAGACGGTGGGCGTGGAGCGCTGTTTCTTCGGCACCAACTGGCCCGTGGACTGGCTGTGGAGCACGTACAACGCAGTGATCGACGCCTACACGGAGATCGTTGCCGACTTCAGCCGGGATGAGCAGATTCGGCTGTTCTCGGGGACGGCCGAGGAGATTTACCGGATCTGAGTTAGGGCGGCTGTCGGACGTCCGGTCAGTAGACCCAGGGGCAGATGCGGTACTTGACGCGGGCCTTGTATTCGGCCCACTTCTCCTCGCCGTACTTCTCGGCACAGTGCGCTTCGTCGTCCCATTGACGCCAGGTGAACAGCGAGACGATGAAGATGAAGTAGGTCCAGGCCCAGAGATTGGTGAAGTGACCGAACGACAGGCCGATGGCAAAGCAGGCGAATCCCTCGCCCATGTAGTTGAAGTGACGGGCCGCGCCCCAGAATCCACTACACAAGATCTTGCGGTCGCCGGCCTGGATGTATTCGGGCTCGATGATCCCGAGGAATTTGCGGTCGGGCCAGCGCTTGAACCAGTACTTCTGCAGGTTGCCGCCGCGCGAGATGGACCAGCCGAAGACGAGGAGCAGGCCCGTTCCGATAAGCCACACGTAGGTCCAGGCCGTCGGGAATCCGGGGTTTGGATACACGGCCATACCCCAGAGCGGGAGGATGTACATCCAGCCGTAGATGATGAGTCCGCCCCAGATCAACTTGAAGCCGAGTTTTTCGTGAATCAGGTCGTAGGTGTAGAGCTGGACGCGCTCGAAGATGAAGTAGTCGAAGATGTAGAGCGTGAAGAATGCCGTATAGAGGAAGACGCCGGGATTGAAGTTGTCGCCGAATCTCTCGTAATGCCAGGCGGCGCCGGACATGGCATTGAGCACCAGCATGGTTCCGCCGACGACGTAGAGATACATCTTCAGGTCGAATCGCTCATTGAATAGCGGATGCTCGAGGGAACGGCCGGTCCAGAAGGCGTGGAATGAATTCTTAATTTCGCCTTGCGGCTGGCTGAGCATGGCGACGAGGGCAATGAGAGCCGCAAATACGGTGCCGCCAGCCACAGCAAAGACTGCGGATCGATAGAACCAGTCGCGCGGCATGCCGGTGACTTCGGTCGCCCATACGACGATGGCGATGATGAAGACGAGGAGACCGTTAAGCCGATAGTTGCGGGGTTGCCCGGTCTCGGGATTGATGACGTAGCCGGGAACGCGACGAGCCGGCAAGGCGAGCTGGGCGACGAAGAACGCGGCGAATACCGCGAGCGGGGTGAAGAAGCCGAGGACTGCTTCGGTTGGGGAAAGTTCGAATAGGTGCTCGATACCCAGCCATTCAATCATGGTCGATTTCCCCAACTACCAGTGCTGCGGCGAGTATGTAGACGGACAGCGAAACGGTCAATACGTGCCGAGCCCTTCCTCGCAATGTCAGCGGCACACCTCGTGGGACTCACAGGGTCTTAGCTCAGTAGACCCAGGGGCAGATGCGGTATTTGACGCGGGCCTGGTACTCGGCCCACTTCTCGGGGCCGTATTTCCGGGCGCAGTAGTGGTCGTCCTCGCGCTGGCGGATGACGAAGAGGGTGACGATCCAGATGAAGTAGGTCCAGGCCCAGAGATTGGTGAAGTGGCCGAAGGCCAGCGCGATGGCGGAGGAGTGGAACCACTCGCCGAGGTAATTCATGTGGCGGGACGCGCCCCAGAAGCCGCTGACCAGGATCTTGCGGTCGCCGGCCTGGATGTACTCCGGCTGGATGAGCCCGAGGAACTTGCGATCGGGCCAGCGCTTGAAGGTGTACTTCTGCATGTTGGCGCCACGGGAAATCACCCACCCGGTCAAATACAGGGCCGCCGCCGCGATGAGCCAGACGTACGTCCAGACCGTGGAGAATCCGGGGCTGGGATGCGCGGCCATGCCCCAGAGGGGGAGGATGTAGATCCAGCCGTAGACCATCAGGCCGCCCCAGAACATCTTGAAGCCGAGCTTCTCGTAGATCACATCGAAGGTATAGAGTTGGACTCGCTCGAAGATAAAGTAGTCGGTTACGTAATACGTATAGAACGCGGCGACCAGGAAGACGCCAGGATTGGCGTTTTCGCCGAAGCGCTCCAGGTGCCAGGCGGCCGCGGACAGGGCGTTGAGCGAAAACATGGAGCCGCCGACGACGTAGAAGTACATTTTCAGGTCGATGCGTTCCTTCAGGAACGACACCTCCTGGACGCGCCCGATCCAGAACGCCGCTATTGGGTTCACGGTTTCGTCTTTTGGCTGGCTGAATACGGCTATGGCTGTAGCTATGGCTACGACCACCGTGCCGCCGGCTACGGCGTAGACGGAGGACTGATAGAACCACTCACGCGGCATTCCAGTGAGCTCGAACGCCCACACGATGACCGCAATGGCATACACCAGGAGCCCGTTGAGCCGGTAGTTGCGCGGTTTACCGGTCTCGGGATTGGTGACGTAGCCGGTAACGCGGACTCCGGGCAGGATGACCTGAACGACGAAGAATACGGCGAAGATAATCAGCGGGGTGAAGAAGCCGAGAATCGCTTCCGTTGGGGATAATTCGAACAGGTGCTCGATTCCGAGCCACTCAATCATGACCGAAAGCCCCGCCCTCCAGCGATGCGGTAAGTATGGACAGGGGGCGGGAGACGGTCAATCAGACGCGACGGCAGTCGAACTCCGTTCGAGTTTGTCGGCGGTCGACAGGGTCAGCGTTGGGGTCCGCAGGCGTCGGCGCGCACCGCATCAGCGCATGGCCTGATCGTGGACGCCTGCCATAGGCTGGAGGTCGGTGGAACGCTTGTTGCGCCGACGCACGACCGGAGGAGACGGCAGCGTGAGTCTCGACCAGATTCGTCACTACCAGAGCAAGCTCGCCTATGAAATGGATTCGGCGGACCTCTACGAGGCGCTGGAGAATGGCGAGCCGATCGTGGTGGTTGACGGACGCTCGGCGGGCGCCTTCAAACAGGAGCACATTCCCGGCGCCATCAGCCTTCCGCATCGGGAAATCAGCGCAAATTCAACAGCATCGTTGGACACGTCCGCGCTGTACGTCTGCTACTGCGACGGCATCGGCTGCAATGCGTCGACGAAGACTGCGTTGAAGCTGCTGACGCTTGGATTTGAGGTTCGTGAGTTGATCGGTGGGCTGGACTGGTGGAAGCGCGATGGCTATGCCACGCATCGATCACAAGCAGGAACCGGAAGCGAGACAGCGTGCGGATGTCATTGAGCGGCGCTGACGACTGCGTTACTTGGCCAGCTGGCAGGCCTTGACCCTAGAGAAATCTAAACTTCGCGCTCGCCATCGACGCCCCGGTCCGCGCTACCAGACTTCGTCCTTGGCGTAGAGGGACTTCGCGGGCCCAATCAGTTTGGGATCCGGTTTGGGCACGCGCTGACGAACCCAGGCATCGTATTCGAAGCTGCGCAGCACGTAGCCCATGCAGTTGAGGCGGGCCCGCTTCTTGTCGTCCGCCTTGACGACCACCCAGGGCGAGGCCCTGGTGTCGGTGGCCGCGAACATGAGCTTCTTGGCCTCGGTGAACTCGTCCCAGAGAGGGAGCGCCCGCCGGTCCACGTCGCTGAGCTTCCACTGCTTGAGGCGATCCTGAGCGCGCGACATGACGCGGCGGAGTTGCTCCTCCTGGCTGACCGAGAACCAGAACTTGAAGAGCCGCAGGCCCTCATTGATCAGCATTTCCTCGAACAGCACGGTGTCGCGGAGGAAGCGGACGGTCTCGGCCGGAGTGCAGAAGCCCATGACGGGCTCAACGACCGCGCGGTTGTACCAGGAGCGGTCAAAGAACACGATCTCGCCGTTCGTCGGCAAGTGTTGGACGTAGCGCTGGAAGTACCACTGGCCGCGTTCCCGCTCGGTGGGGGCCGGCAGCGCGACGACGGTGGCGCCGCGCGGATTGAGGTGCTCCATGAAGCGCTTGATGGTGCCGCCCTTGCCGGCGGCGTCCCGTCCCTCGAACAGCAGGACGATGCGCTGTCCAGACTCCTGGACCCAATTCTGGAGCTTCAGCAACTCAACCTGAAGCTCGCCCTTGCGGGCCTCGTAGGTTCGCCGCCCCATCTTGGTCGAGTAGGGATAGGAGTCGCTGATGATCTGTCGGCGACTGGCCCTTCCGACTTTTCGCAGGACTTTCCGTGGGATTCCGTCCGTTGGAATCAGAATCCCGGGACTCTCTTGAACCGCAGGTGCTTCAGCCACGGAATTACCGTACGAGGGCGGCTCGGCCGCGTCAATCGCTGAAGGAGAGGCCGCCGCGCCAAATGGTACCCGAGAGTCTCAAGGCGTGGTGGTAGGTTCGAGAGCGCGGCAGGTAGCCAAGTGGAGCGCAACGCTGCGACGGATCGCCGTAATCGGTGGCGGAGTCTCTGGTTTAGGCGCGGCGTGGGCGCTGCGGCAGCATCCGGAGCGCTTTGACTTCCGGCTGTTCGAGGCCAACGCACAGGTTGGCGGCAATGCGATTACCGCCGAGATGCGGCAGGACGACGGCGCCTCGATTCCCATTGATATCTCCGTAACCGCCTGTATCCCGTCGGTCTACCACCACATCCTGCTGTTGATGGAGAAGTTCGGCATCGAGCTGATCGACACCAGGTTCAGCTACAGCGTGAAGTACAAGGGCCATGTGTACGCCCACGATTTCGACTCCGACATACGAGAGCAGCTGCAACCCGAGATCAGGAAGTTCCAGCGCCTGTTACGGCGCCTGCATTGGATTGGTTGGCTGACCCGTGCGCAGTCGAAGCCCATGTTCGTCAACTTCCTGATGGCGACGAACGTGTTCGACATGCCGGCGGCGCTCTTCAGTCGCTACCTGGAGTTCTTCGATATCGAACGCTCAACACCCATGCAAACGTGGGACCGGGGCACGCGGCGAATCTACGAGAACCTGACGGCTGATTTTCGCGACAAGATCTATTTGAACCGGCCTGTTCGAAAGGTGTATCGACGGGGGACGCATGTGGAGATAGAAGACGAGGCCGGTGAACGCGAGACGTTTGACGACGTGATCTTCGCCTGCAACGCGAACCAGACGCTGATGATCCTGGACAAGCCGACGTTGCTTGAACGATATCTACTGTCGTCGATTCGTTACGAGAGCGAGCTGCATAACCACGCGGTAGTCCACTCGGACTCGTCGGTGCTTCCAGACAACGAGGCGAAGCCGCTGGAGACACGGAGCAACCACATCGAGCAGTACGGGGCGAGGCCGGACAACTACGAGATCACGTACATCATGCATAACCAGCAGCCGTGGGCGAACCGGTCGGACAAGCCGTGCCTGGTCACCTATAACGCGATCAGTCCCATCGATGACGACAAGGTCGTCAAGCGGTGGTGGTTTCAGCACATCGTGCATGACGTGAAGCACGTGGCGTTGCTGATCAACCTGTTTCAGTTCATCCAGGGCAGGCGGCGAACCTGGCATTGCGGGGCGCACACGCTGATCAACAGCCAGGAGACGTGCTTCGTCAGCGGGCTGGCCACGGCGCGGCAGATTGGGGCCGAATACCCGTTCGACGATGCCGCGGCGCGGCGGTCCTTCAACTATTACGGGAGCATCATGTACGGGCCGGGATTCCGGAAGGCGTAGCGCCGAGCCTCAGGTTGCGGCCCCGTTGCTGTCGCTGTGTTCGGGGTAGAACTGGGCGCAGTAATAGCGGAAAGGCATGATCTCGCCGTCGGATCGGCAGAGGCGGGGCCGGCTGGTGTATTGCTTGCGTCCCCAGATGACAACGTCCTGCAGGACATCCTCTTTCTGCTGACTCGCCATGAACCTGTTGATGAGCGGCGCGCGAAATCTTGCGGGCAGAAAGCCGAGGCCGACAATCCAGCGCCTGGGCTTGCGGATCTCACGCACCTGGGAGACCAGGGTCATGTCGATGAGCGTGCCGTCAACGGGGGCCGCCAGCACCCACAGCCGCATGTTCATGCCGATGGAATGCTCACGGATGTCGACGAACGAGTAGCCCAGTCCAAAGA
>JAPPFO010000045.1 GCA_028875175.1 Chloroflexota bacterium
CCCGTAGCCGCCGCACCCGTAGCCGCCGCACCCGTCGCCCCGGCGCCGTCCGCCGGTGGACGCATCAAGGCCTCGCCGCTGGCCAGGCGCGTGGCCCGCGAACTCGGCATTGATCTCGCGCGTGTCGTCGGCTCCGGCCCCGGCGGCCGCATCATCGAAAAGGACGTATCCGCCGCAGCCGCCGCTCCCGCTGCCGCACCCATGCCGGTTGCCGCCGCCCCGCCATTGGCGCCTGCCCCCGCCGTGCCCGACGTGGCCGCTGGCCAGGTCATCCCGTTGGAAGGCATCCGCCGCGTCATCGCCGAGCGCATGCAGCAGAGCCTGCAGGGCAGCGCCCAGGTCACCCTGGTCGCCGAGGCCGACGCCCGTCGCTTCCACGAGCTGCGCACCGAGCTGGCGAGTCGCCACGAATCGGCGCTTGGCTTCCGCATCAGCTACAACGACCTGCTCATCCGCATCTGCGCCCACGCCCTGCGTGAACACCCGCGCGCCAATTCCAGCCTGGAAGGCGACGCCATTCGCCTGCACGAGGTCGTAAACGTCGGCCTGGCCATCGAGGTCGGCGGCGACCTGGTCGTCGCCAACGTCAAGCACGCCGACCGTAAGTCTCTGGTGGAAATCGCCTCCGACTTGCGCGGCGTCGTCGACCGTGCCCGCGTCAACAGCCTGGACCTGGACGACATCACCGGCGGCACGTTCACCATCTCCAACCTGGGCGTCTACGGCATTGATGCCTTCACCCCGGTGCTCAACCCGCCCGAGTCGGCCATTCTCGGCGTCGGCGCCCTGCGTGAGAAGGCCGTGGCCCGCGACGGTGAGGTAGCCGCTGAACTCTCCATGACCCTCAGCCTCACCTTCGACCACCGCATCATCGACGGCGCCCCCGCCGCCCGCTTCCTGGCCCGCATCCGCGAACTCATCGAACAGCCGTACCTGCTGCTCTAGCGACAGCGGGCCGCTGGGCAGTTGGCATGATGCTGCGGACAGATTGAAGTTGGTGCGTCATGGACCTGATTGAGTCACACGTACACATTTGGACGATTCGGGATCCGCGGTTTGGTCGGCACCCCGAGTCCGATTTCACGCCGGACATCGAAGCGGCGCCAGCGGACCTGTTCCGGGCCCAGGATGAGGTTGGCGGCGTGGCGTGGACGGTGTTAATCCAGCCGCGCTATTACCTGTGGGACAACTCGTACCTTATCCAGGCGGCGGAGGCGTATCCCGACCGCCTCGTGGTGGCGGGTCGAGTCGACCCCTTGCTCCCGGATGCGGCCGATGCCCTGCGCGAGTTGATGCGGCACCCGCAGCTTCGTGGCATCCGGCTGGCGCCCAATACCGATCCCCAGATCCGCTGGCTGGACGAACCGTCCCAGGACCCCCTGTGGGAAACGGCCGCCGACACCAACGCCACAATCGGTCTCCTAATCAACTGGCGGCAGCTCCCGCAGGCCAACGCAATGGCCGCTCGACATCCCGACGTGACTGTGGTGATCGACCACCTCGGCTCGCCCGACTATCGCGACCCGGACTCGCTGACCAACCTGCTGGCGCTGTCCGAGCAGGCGAACGTCTTCGTCAAGCTCTCCGGCTATCCCAACGGCACCCGCGCCGCCTATCCGTACAGCGAAGCCCATTCGTTGATCGAGCGCGTCTATCGCGCGTACGGCTCCAAGCGACTGATGTGGGGCACCGATTGGCCCGTCTGCCTGACCAGCGCTACCTACAAGGAAGCCTTCGACTCGGCCTGGAACCTGCCGTTCCTTGGCGATGCCGACCGAGAATGGATATTCGCCCACACGGCCAAACGTGCATGGAGGATCGAGCGATAGGCGAAGTTCTGCCGGTGAAAAGATTTCCGGGTGCAAAGCCGGGCGGAGGCCTTGCACCCGGATGAGGTGCGTGAAGCGCGCTTAGGCGGCCTGGAGTTTCTGCTCCAGTCCGGCGCGCCTGCGGTCAGCCGGCATCGAACCGACGATCCTCGTGTTGGCGCGCTCTGGGCGGACTAGGAAAGTGGCCGAAATCCCGCATCCACCGTTGTAACTGGGCGTCTGCGGGTTCGCGTCCACAGCAAGCTTCGCGAACCTCAAACTGCCTTCGAACTTGTACCGTCGTCCGAAAGCCGGTGTGAGCCTCTTGCGCCGCCCACACCATTCCGCCCAGTAGTCAACGATGACCATTGCGTCGCCTGCCAGCTCACGTTGCTGGGGCGAAGCCTCCGCCGCATCAGCGCCACGGCCTGTCAACAACACCCTCAATCCCGCGCGTGTAGCGCTTGTAGGTCCGTTGCGTTCGCCCGAGGCGCAGCCGGGTTCTATTGATCGTGAATATATGGGCTGATTGCCGGGGCTACCGTTGAAATGCTTACAGACGAACGAGCGCTGATGGTCTACGGAAGGTCGCGGAACTTTCGATCCCCCGCGAGTCGACCCGAAATACCCAAATGACTATCCGCCGGTTAACAGCGGCGCGCCCGGCCGAAGTTTCCTCCGGCCGGGCGCAGTCGATTTCGGCGCTAGTGCGCCGTAGGGCTTACGCCGCTATGGGTAAATCGGCGATGCAACGTACGGGGCAGGGCCGTCGTACGTGGACAGGTGCTGTACGCCCCAGTCCTGGCAGGCCTGCAGGGACTCGGCCGGCGACTGGTCGCCCACCCAGCCCTTCTGACCACGCGCGCGGTGCTGGAACCACCACTCACGCCAGGTGTTGAAGGGGTACAAGCTGCGGTTGTCCGGTCGGTCGGCGTAGACCTTCAGCCACTTCATCCCCTCCGGAGGCGGAGCCACGGAGGTCGGCGCGCCAATGGCGGCCCGGTGAACCGGCATGTGCCCACGGTCGATACCGACGCGGCCCTGGTACTCCTCGCCCGCGAGGAACACCGCCAACGCCGTGGACTGCTCGATTGAGCCGTCGCGCGTAGCGCTGTTGGTCACCAGGTCCGGCTGGTCGTTCGTGCTGTGGCCCGGAGGACCGCCGCGACCGGCGATCACTTCCGGCAGCAGCGTCCAGGTGAATCGGTCCTTGATCCGCGGAACCGCGAACCCGGTCGAGTACACCCGGCCCGACGGCCAGATGCCGATCTTGCCGGCGGCAAACGGGTTGCCGTACTCACCACCGAGCTCATTGACCATGTCGGCTGGCGGCGAAGTCTCGTGCACGAAGATCTTGTTGATCAGGTACTCCCAGGCCTCGCCGGCCTCGGGCAGATCGAACATCGTCTTCGACAGCGGGTCGTTGAACGGCTTGGCCATGCCGTTGGAGTACAACTGCGGCATGTACTGGAATTCGTAGTCGTCGCGGGCCCAGGTGCCGAATTCCCCATTCTCGGGGTTCGTTATCTTGGCGTCCCACTCCGTCCAATCGTCCCAGTTCCACCCACCGTCCGTGTCCGGCAGGGTGACGCCGGCGGCCTCTGCCAGCGAGATGTTGGCCACGAACCCGCTGATCGCGAACTGGAACGGCATCCCGAACTGGGGACCCGTCATCAGTTCCGGCTGCGGGAACGAGTGGTCGATGTTGTTGAACGTATACGCGTCCGGGAGGAAGTAGTAGTCCTCCGGGACAAAGTCGTCACGCTTGGCCAACTCGCCACTGATTTCCGTGAAGGCGTCCTCTTCGTGAAAGCGCAGGAAGTCCGACTGCGAGAGCAGCGCAACGTGCGGCGCCGTCCCGGCGGCGAACTGGATCGCCAAGCTGTCGATCAGGTTGGCGGCCGGTTCCAGCTTCACAAAGATGTCCGGTCGCTTCTCGGCGAAGCGCGCCAGGCCCCACTGCATGGCCGCGCCACGCGGGCCAGCGGTGTGGTCCGTGACGAACCGGATCTCGACGTTTTCCGCCTGCGCCATCGCAGCGGGCGCTGCCGCAGCGGCAGGAGCCGCTGGGGCTGCAGCGGCCGGAGCCGCGGCCGCCGGGGCTGCAGCGGCCGGAGCCGCCGTCGCCGCTGGAGCTGCTGCCGGAGCCGCTGCGGCGGCCGGAGCTTCGCTTTCGCTCTCGCCACATGCGGCCAACATGACCGCCGACGTTGCGCCAATCCCCATTCCGGCGACAAAGCGCCGACGGGTCAGGGCTGGAATATGCATACCCTTCTCCTCCACCCCCGCCAGACACGGTCCCCTGGGGGTCTAGCTAACCTGAAAACGCCTTCGGGAACGACTATGCACGCGGCACAGCCCGAAAGCAGCAAGCGGCCAGCAACATTCGCTCGCGTACGGTGCGATATTTGGCGCGGCCGTGTCAAGTGATTCTTGGGCCGCACTCGGTGTGTCGGCCCACGGTGGCCGACCTAGTCGATGGCGATCCGCTCGGACGTGCTGCTTGACGGCCCGTCCTCGCGCTCGTCAACCGCCTGGATTCCTGCATCCAGGACTTCACGCAGGCTAATCAGGGCTTCTCGTACGGCGCCGCGCATGTGCCCGCCAGCCTTGCCCACGCCAACGCGCGGTCGATCGATTTCGATCGTGATGCGAATTGGACCTGCGTGGACGTGACCGCCCGCGCCGCCCCTCTCCTCGGTTGTCATTCTGGATCCTCGGCTGCGGCGAGATTCGAATCTTCAGTATATCCCCGAGATTGTGATGTCCAGCGACGGCAGACGCCATGGCTGAGTCCGGGTCCAACCCGCCGCCTAGGCCCGCGGAAGGTGCAAGGCATGCGTCCGCGACGCCGTCACGCGTCGGCATGCGCTCGCGATCCAAGCCGACCCCGCAGCGGGCGGCCGCAATTCGTACAGTAATTCGCCGGCGCTTCGTTGAGCCGGCCACACGCCAGGCACTCCACGTCGGCGGACACCTGCGTTCCGCAGTTGGAGCAGAAATTCGCGTCGTCGGGATTCGAGTGGCCGCACACCTGGCATGCAAGGCGGCGCCCGATGGCGATCGTTGTAGCGGCCACGGGGTTCCGTGCGCTGTCGCGGGTGGTCGTGAGCTGCTGCGCGTCAAGGCTCAGCGTGTCCGCCAGTGCCCGAATATCGTCATCCGGCACAAACGTGATCTTGCCCGTCTCGACATCGCTCAGCCAGGGCCGGTCTCGCCCGATGGCGGCGGCCACCTCGGCCTGGGTGAGGCTGTGCAGGCGACGAGCGTTGAAGATCAGCCCGCCCAGCACCCCACGGTCTATGTCGTTGAATGCGCGCTTTTGCAGCTTGCGCCGCGCCACTTGCGACCGATCAACGGCGTGCGAAGCCGGGGGCAACCGTAGCACGGCCTGCGGTACGCCTTCGGCAATTTGGGAACAAACGTCCGCCGCCTGCCGTTCCGAACCTGATCAACCGGACCGGACGCTGCGAATTGTCGCGACATAATCGGCTCGTCGATCGACGCCGAACGACCGCCCGACGCCCCGCACCTAGGGAATCGTGATCTCCTGGCCCACCTGGAGTGCATCCGGATTCACGATTCGGTTCGCCTCGACCAGGTCGTCCACCGCCACATTGAATCGCCCGGCAATCCCCGAGAGCGTGTCACCAGGTTGCACGACGTAGACCGTCGCGGTCGGGGTCGGCGTCGGCCGGGGAATCGGCGTAGCTGTGGGCGTGGGCTCCGGCGTGGGGGTTGCGATGACCTGATCGAATGCCATGTTTGGATCGTCAGGGGTCGGCGTGATCGCCGTCGCGGGGGTGGGCGTCGCCGACACGTCAGTCGATTCGTCGTCGCGCGGCCGCAACAGCACCACCCACAGCAAGAACACGATAAAGGCCACCACCAGCAGACCCGCCAGAAGTTCGCCCCCGCGAGCGAACGTGCTTTCGGAGTCCCGCATGGCTTAGTCCGTCACACCTGGTCGGCGAGCAGACGCGCCGCCTGGCTTTCGGCGGCTAAGGCATGGCGCCCCATGCCAAAGTAGTGGAATCCCAGTTCGTGCATACGCGCTGGATCGTACAAATTGCGGCCGTCCACCAGGACGTCGCCGCGCATTGCCTCACGCACTGCCGTCCAGTCCAGTTCGCGAAACTCGTTCCACTCCGTGGCCAGCACAATAGCGTCCGCACCGGTCGCGGCCTCAACCGCCGAGTCTGCGAACGCCACCGAGCGTCCCAGCACCGCGCGCGCCTTGGCGGTCGCAACCGGGTCGTACGCGCGAACGTGGGCGCCCTCGCCCGCCAGCAAGTGGGCAATCTCGATCGCCGGCGCGTCGCGCACGTCGTCGGTGTTTGGCTTGAACGACAAACCGAGGATTGCGATCTCGCGGCCACGCAGGCTGCCCAGAGCCTCGCGCAGCTTGCGCACGGCCGAACGCCGCGCGTCGCGATTAATTTCGATCACCGCCCGCAGCAACTGCGGGTGCGCCCCGTGCACCGACCCCATGTGTTCGAGGGCGCGCACGTCCTTGGGAAAACAACTGCCGCCCCACCCCAGCCCGGCGTTCAGGTAGGCCGGACCAACGCGCGCGTCCAATCCCATGCCGCGCGCCACGACCTCAACGTCGGCGTCCAGCGCCTCGCAGATCGTCGCAATCTCATTGATGAACGAGATTCGCGTGGCCAAAAAGGCATTGGAGGCGTACTTGATCATCTCGGCCGTTCGCAGGTCGGTCACGATGACAGGACAGTCGAATGACCGATAGAGCTCGGCCACGCGCTCGGCAGCCGCCGCGTCGGCCGAACCAATGACGACACGGTCGGGATGCAGAAAGTCCTGAACGGCCGAGCCTTCACGCTGAAACTCCGGATTGGATACCACCGGAAACCGTGCGCCGTCCGCCCGATGCTCGTGAATGATCCGCGAAATCAGGTCGCTGGTTCCAATCGGCACCGTGCTCTTGGTGACGATCAGTGCTCCCTCCGACAGCACGGGCGCCAGCGCCACCGCGGCGCTGTCCACCGCCAGCAGGCTGGCCTCGCCGGCGGCGCCGGTTGGCGTGTCCACCGCGATGAACACAAACTCCCGCTCAGGAACCGCGACCGAATAGTCGGTGGTAAACGTCAGCCGCCCGGCGGCTACGTTGCGCGCAACCAGCGACTCCAGTCCCGGCTCGTAAATCGGCACGCGCCCCGCGCGGAGCCCGGCGATCTTGTCCTCGTCGATATCCAGACACGCCACGTCGTGCCCCAGGTCGGCAAAACACGCGCCCACCGAGAGCCCCACATAGCCGGTTCCGACAATGCAGATCGCGCTCATCGACTGATCATCGCACCTTGCGCCACGCGGGAGGGCTCACTGGCTGGCCTGCTCCGCGAACTGCCGCACGTTCGGGGGCGGCCCGATCATGACGAGTACGTCCTGGGCGCGGGCCGTCTCGTCACGTGTCGGCAGGAATTGCTGCTCGCCGTCGCGTCCAATCGCCATGACTTCCACCCCTTGCTGACACAGCCCCAAGTCCCCAATCGTCCGATCCACAAAGACGCTGGCAGCTCCAATCGCCACTTCCTCAATCGTCATGACCTTGGATTTCTCGTCCAACAACTCCGAGAGCGCCCGGGTGACGTTGGGTTTTAGCACGTGGGAGGCCATGTGCTGGGCGCCGGCGGCGTGCGGCGAAAAAACTCGCGTGGCACCTGCCACTATCAGCCGCTCGAACGCTTCATCGGTGTTGGCGCGGGCAATGATGGGAATCTCGGGCGCGGTCGCACGCGCCGATAGCGCGGTGTATACGTTGTCGGCGTCGTTGCCGGTTGAGACCAGCACGGCGGCTGCCCGGTCAATGCCCGCGGCCCGCAGCGTTTCCGCACACGGCCGGCACACCCAGGCCTTCGGCGCGTTCGCAGCGAGCCTGGTCTCGGTCAATGGTCACTACGCACCGTCCGGCGACGCCCAGGTCTTCAATGCTGCACTAGCCCACGCGACCAAGCCGCAAACGATGTAGTGGTCACGCAGAGCCGTCAGAGCCTGCTCCTTGCGGCGTGTCGCCACCCGCGCGAGCCGATGACCGCTGACAAGATACTCAACCGGAACGGCGCCGGTATATCCGATGGTGCCGATGCCGGCAATGATGAGCGCAAGCGGAAATATTCGGCCGCCCTGGTCAAGCGGAGCGATCTCGTTGTAGCCAACGGTGCTAAGCGTGACGACCGTCACGGAGAGTGCATCCAGCGGGCTGACGGCCGCCACCAACATGAAGCCGATGACCCCGCTGACGGTCAGGGTGTCCGTGGCCCCGACGCCCCAGATCATTCGTCGGGGCAGGCCGCGCGTGGTCGCCGCTTCGTGGGCCGGCGCGGGGCGCGACGGCGTCAGCACGCTAGGCGCCGCGACTCCGGACGGTTGCCGTGGCTGGCTCGCGCGGCGAAAAACGGATGCGCAGCTGGCCGTCCTCCAGACGGGCGCCGCCGTGGGTCATCCGGGCCAGCACGCGCGGCAGCACGATGTTGCGGCGGGCGGCCCCCATGCGGACCACCAACTCGTCCCCGCGACGAATCAAGGATGCGTCGGATTTGTCCAGAAACGGCGCCGGGATACGGAACTCGAAACCGCCGGCCACCTCCACGATTTCGTACGGCTTGAAGTCGATCAGGCGGTCGGCCGGTTTGCAGTCGGCGTGCATCTGGGCCCCCATGCGGCGCAGCCGCTTCAGGCCAACCACCTCCTCGGGAAACTGATGAATCCGCAGAATCGGGATCGGGTCGAACATCGAGTGGATGTCTCGCAAATAGGGCGCCTGCATGGCACGGCGCTGCTCGGCAAAGCGCCCCTCGGCCTCCTCGGAAACCACTCGGTTCACCACTACCGCGTCCGTAATGTGGTCATAGAGGGTCAGGTAGGTGTAGCTGCGCTGGGCCTCGCGGATCACCATGCGCTCCGGGTTTACCACCAGGCGCACGGTGGTTGTATTCGAGGCCGTCAGGGTGTCGTGCAACTGTTGCAGCTCATCCACCAGGTCGGTCATTGCCTCGAAAACGTCATCCTCGGGTAGCGGCAAGTCGGTCACACGGCGAGCCATCGGCCGCACCATGCGGGCCAGGTGGCGGTTGATCGGTAGCAGCTTGTCCAGCCACCAGCGGCCGACTTCCGGGAACGCCAGCAGCCGCAGGGTCTCGCCGGTGGGCGCACAGTCCACAACCACCACGTCGTATTCGCCTGAAGACGCGTGTCGATTGACCCAGAGCAGGTTTGCCATTTCTTCCATGCCTGGGAACACGGCAATTTCCTCCGCCAGCACGTTGTCCATGCCGCGCCAGGTCAGCACGGCTTCCACCCAGGTCTGCACCGTGCCCCAGTACGTCTCCAGGTTGTAGTAGACGTCGCACTCCTGCGCCCACAGGTTGTCAACCACGGGTTTGGGAACCGGTCCCAGCTGGGTATCCAGCGAGTCGCCCAGGCTGTGTGCGGTATCCGTGCTGAGCACGACAGTGCGCAATCCGGCGTCCGCGCAACGTAGCGCCGCGGCCGCCGCAACGCTGGTCTTGCCAACGCCGCCCTTACCGGTGTACAGCAGGATGCGCGGCGAGCGTTTAGTCATTGATGTCGTCAGTGGTGTCCATTGGGCGAACGTACATCAAGCAGGAGTCTGGCGCAGTAATCCGGCCCACGGTGGCTGCCGCTGGCGAGCCGGCGCGCTCAAGGGCCTGCCGCAAGGCGGCCTCGTCTTCGGGTGGGATGGCGATCAGCAACCCGCCGCTTGTTTGCGCATCGGCCAGCAGAATACGGGCGGGCCTGTCCACCGCGGGATGCCAGCGAACATCGCCTTCCAGCGAGGCTAGATTGCGCTCGGTCCCGCCGGGAACCTCATCAGCGGCAATCAGCGACCAGACCTCGGGAAGGGCCGGGACTTCGTCAGCATAGACCTCGGCCGAGACGCCGCTGGCGTTCAGCATCTCGCGCAAGTGACCCAGCAGGCCGTAGCCCGTCACGTCCGTCACGGCGTGCGCGCCATGATCGCTGGCGGCCCTGGCCGCGACGGCATTGAGCATGGTCATCGACTCGATCGCGGCCTCCAGCGCAGTCTCGCTGGCGACGTCGAACTTGCCGGCAGTCGTGATGATCCCCGTACCCAACGGCTTCGTCAGCACCAGCAAGTCGTCCGGACGTGCGCCCGCATTCGTGCTGACCGCGTCCGGATCAACCGTTCCTAGGACCGCCAGACCGAACTTGGGCTCCGGATCGTCAATCGAATGCCCGCCGCCGATCACCGCTCCGGCTTCCAGAACCTTGTCGGCGGCGCCGCGCTGTACGTCAGCCAGCAGGTCCAGCGGCAACGTGCCGCGCGGCCAGCCGGCAATGTTGAGCGCAAGGAACGGCGTGGCGCCCATGGCATACAGATCGCTCAGGGCGTTCGCGGCGGCAATGGCTCCAAAGCTATAGGCGTCATCGACGATCGGTGTGAAGACATCCGTGGTGAAGGCAATGGCCAGATCGTCGCGCAGTCGGAAGACCGCGGCGTCGTCCATCGCCTGTCCTCCAACCAGCAGGTCGGGCGCGGCCATTGGCGGCATCAGGCGCAGCACGTGCGCCAGCTCGTCAGGGCTGAGCTTGCACGCTCAGCCGGCGCCGTGCGCGTACCGGGTAAGTTTGAGCGGCGTGTGTTCGCTATCCATTCCTGCACCGTAGCGTAACGCCGCCGTCCGCAAACTCCGTTCTTGCACTCGGAGGCCATGAGGAGCCGGCCGTTGCCGTTGCCCTGCCGTCGGACCATACGCCGCGTGATGGCCTTGACCCTCGTGCTGGCGTGGCTTGTGGCGGGCGTTGGGCGCCTCGCCGCTGCCTCCCCGCTGGACGCCACGCCGGTCGAGGGCGGTGCGTTCTTCAAGCAGGCGGATGCCGAGGCCCTCGGCTTTGCCATTCGAAACTACGCGGACGGTCCCACGTTCTACGACGCGTATCTACGCTTCGGCGGCGCCGACACCCTCGGACCGCCGGTTTCCCGGCCGTGGATCGCTGACGGTGGATTTGCCTACCAGTTGACGCAGCGCGCGCTTCTTCAATGGTCGCCAACGGACCAGCAGGTGGGAGTGGCCAACATCTTCGAGTTGCTGGACGGCATCGAATTCGCTGATGAACTTCGCGCCCGCCACATCCCCGACGCCGAAGCGCCGCCACCCCTGTCGCCCAACCTCGCGCAACAGGCCCGGTTGGCCTGGCTGACTGACCGCGCGATCGCGGATACGTTCGCCAACAATCCGCTGCAACTCGGCAACCAGGACGCCAGTATCGAATTCCACGGACTGCCGATGTCGCGCCCCGTGCGTGCGGGACCGTTCGTCATTCAGCGCTTCCAACGAACGGCGTTGCAACACTGGGTCGAGCAGGTAGACGGTGGTCCACCGGTTGGCTCGGTGGTCCTGGTCAACGCGGGCGATATCTACCGGGACCTGGCGCTGCCGGCTGAGGTGCTGGCGCTACCTCACCAGCCTGACCACGCAGCGGTGGTGGACGTGCGGCTGGATCCCCCGGATGACGCCGGCCTGGCTCCGGCTGCCGTGGCGTCACGCGCCTACAACACATCCAGCCACAGGCTGCGCACCGCGCTGGCGCTATTGGAAGGGGTGGAGGCCAATCTCGCGGCGTTGGAACTGGCCGCCAGCACGCAACTCGTCATTGAGTTTCACGTGTTGCCAGAAAGTGTGCTGGCCTCCTTCAATGCCGCGAGTGGCATTCAAGTCAACACGAATCTGCGTGATGAAGCCCCCCTCCCGCTCGCCGCGGTGCTGGCGCACGAACTCCAGCATTTTGAAGATTTCATGCTCGGCCAGCTTGGTGAGGACAGCCAGAGCTGCCTGGATGCCGAGGTGCGGGCGCTTACGCGTGAGATCCAAACCTGGCGCGCTCTCGTAGACGACCACGGTTTGCCCCCTCGCCCCAGCGTATTGGTCCGCATCGAGACCAGTCGGGCCTCCATCTACCAGGAGGGCTCCACGGCCATCGAGGAACTGGCGCGGTTTCTGTACCAGGAGGCCTGCGACAAGCCACTGACTGCCCAGGCCAAGGGATAACGTCCGGCACCGACGCCGTCGTGCAGGCCCGCCGGCGTCACGTTCAGGACTGCGTATGCCTGCTGAGAATGTCAGCGTTCTGGTCGTAAGCTGTTAGGGCATTGTCCTCGCAGGCCGTAGGCTGGTCGCGCCGACCACGAGCCTGTGGCCCCCTGGCAGCGGGAGCAACGCGGTCTCCCCTGGACAGTCTCCATGGAATCATCGCTGTATCAGACCCTCGCCACGCGCGGGTTTATCCATTCCGTTTCCAACGCGGACGGCTTGCGGGCGGCCCTGGAGCGACCCTGCACGTTCTACGTCGGGTTCGACCCCACCGCGCCCAGCCTGCACACTGGCCACCTCATTCCGTTGGCGCTGGCCGCCCACCTGGCCGGGGCTGGTCACCACCCGGTACTGCTGGCGGGCGGTGGAACCGGACTGATCGGCGACCCAACCGACCGAGCCGAAACCCGTGCCCTCCTTAGTGCGGAGCGTGTCGCCGCCAATACTCGGGCGGTTCGTCAACAGGTCGACCGCTTATTCGAGAACGAGCAGGCCGACGTCGCGATCGTGGACAACGCTACCTGGCTGACCCAACTCCGTTATCTGGAGTTTCTGCGCGATATCGGCCGCCACTTCAGCGTCAACGAAATCCTGGCCACGGAGACCTACCGCGCCCGACTGGAAAGCGGGCAAGGCCTGAACTTCGTCGAGATCAACTACCGCCTGTTGCAGGCCTTCGACTTCCTGCACCTCTTTCGGGAACACGGCTGCATCCTGCAGATCGGCGGCAGCGACCAGTGGGCCAATATCCTGGCGGGCGTCGACCTGATTCGCCGGATCGAGGGCCAGGAAGCATTCGGCCTGGTCACGCCCCTGCTCACGACGAGCACGGGCCAGAAGATGGGCAAGACCGCCAGCGGCGCGCTGTGGCTGGACCCCGAACTGACATCGCCCTACGACTTCTACCAGTACTGGATCAACATCGAGGACGCGTCGGTGGAACGCACGCTGGCGCTGCTGACGCCGCTGCCGATGGACGAGGTTCGCGCGCTCGCCTCCCTGCGCGGCGCCCGGATTCGCACTGCCAAGGAGCGGCTGGCCTTCGAGATCACCGCCCGCGTCCACGGTGCGGAGGCCGCCGCTGCGGCACGCGACGGGGCCCGCGCCCTGTTTGGGCGCGACGGCGGGTCCACAGGGGCCGCGCCGCAGACGCTGGTAACCGAGGAACAACTTGCCCAGGGTCTGGGCATCGTGGACCTGCTGCTCACGACCGGGCTCGCCGGATCACGCTCGGCGGCGCGCCGTCTGGTTGCTCAGGGCGGCGCCTACGCCAACGACCAACGCGTTGACAGCCCCGATGCGATCTTTCGCGCGGACGCATTCCACGATGGCGAGCTTCTGCTGCGCTCAGGCAAGAAGCGCTATCACCGAGTCCTGGTGAGTAATGAGTAGGAGCGGGTGCGGATGAACTGGTCAGCCAGTGAGATCCGGCGGGTGGACGCCGAGAGTTCGAGCGAGCTTTGGGAGCGCTTTCTCACCGCCATGGTGGCCTACTGGAACGAGAGTTTTCCCAGCGAACTCAGCCACCTGGAGTGGCACGAGCTGTACACCGAGCGGATTCGACGCCGTCTGGACGAGCGACCGACGTGGCTCTGGATGTATGAGCGTGAGGGACGCACGCTGGCGCTCACGAATTTTCACCTTGATGGCGGCGTGGCGCACATTGCCGAAGTATGGGTG
>JAPPFO010000140.1:0-13107 GCA_028875175.1 Chloroflexota bacterium
GCTGCATCTCGTTGGCGATGTCCCTGCGAATGGCGACGCGCTCCTCCTGGTCAAGGCTGGCAAGCAGCGTGCCGCCTTCATCGCGGACTTCCAGGCCCGCAGTCGAAAAGATCGTGGCCTGGTGGACGCCAGGGTTGTCGTCGCTGATTTCGAGAAGGCCGACTCTGATGTCCGGCATGGCCAGGTGGGCGGGTGCCTCGATGATTGGGGCCTGGACGGCCAGGGCGGTGAACCACTCGCCGCGGATCTGCAGGTCTGGCTGAAGCCGATACGGGCCTGGAACCTCGGGTATTACCACGGCGATGTCTGTGGTGACGGAGCCGCCCGGCGCCACGTCGTTAGGCAGCGAGATCGGATCGGGTGTGGCGCGGGTGGATGGCTTGGAAGAGTCAGCCCAGCGAAGCCCGACCGTAACGGCCTCCGCGCCGCTTCCTGTCCATGTGTCGTCCCCGGTATTCGTGACCGTGAGCCTTAGCGACGCTGATGCGCCTGGCGCCTGCGGCGCCAGCGGGTCGATTACGTAACCGGCGTCAATCCCATCATTCAGGGCCTCGAGATACGCGCGGCCGAGTGGTTCGATCTGCACAGGTACGGCGCGAGTCGCCAGGAAGCTCAGCTTGCCCCGCTGGAAGAACTGGGCGGTAACGCCGCCGGCCTCCGGCACTTCCTCCGAGATTGGGAGCCCCAGCAGGGAAGTCCGGCCCAGGCGATTCCATTGCTCCAGGAAGCCGAATCGAACCGAGTGGCGGGTCTGCCAGATGTATTCAACGGTCGCCTCGCTGCGAAACGGGGCGACCTGGTGAAAGTAGCGACCACCCGAGGCCAATTCCCCCAGCAGGGCGGGTTGCACGTCGTAGTCCGTGCCGGCGTTCTCGGGCCAGTGCTCGAGTAGGAAATTGGCGAAGAGCTGCGCTGAGCGGCCGTTGCGCTGGAAGCGCTCGGTGAGTGGATCGCCGACGATTGCGACTCCCCCCACGCGTTCTACGAAAGCGCTAAAGAGCGGGTCCACGGAGGCGTTGGCCACGCCGGAGACTTGGGCCAGGACGCGTACGGCAGGTGCCGCGGCCAAGCCGGCGGCGCCCAGGGCGGCCGCACGTCCCAGGTGTCGTCGTGACATCTGTCGAGGCATGAACGACCAGCGTAACGGGTAAAAGGGGTGCGGCAGTTACAAACCTCACCTTCGCGGTCGGACGACTCCGGGAATCCGCGCCAGTCGGATCGGTCCCGTTGACTGGGCGTCGCGCACCGGTCTCCAGCTTCAACGCGGGCATACTGCCGACGTGACGCAGGCTGCCGATTCTCAAATCTATCTCGATCACGCCGCCACCACGCCGCTGGACCCGGCGGTGTTTGAGGTCATGCGCCCATACCTCTGGTCGGAAGCCGGAAACCCGTCGAGCGTGCATGCCGCCGGCCGTCGCGCGCGCGCGGCTGTGGACAGCGCACGTGAGCAGGTCGCCAGCGTGCTGGGCTGCAAATCCGGCGAGGTGGTCTTTACGAGTGGCGGGACCGAGGCGGACAACTTGGCCGTGATCGGGCTGGCGCTGGCCGAAACGGGGCGTGGTCGACACGTCGTGACTACAGCCATTGAGCATCACGCGGTGCTCTTCGCGGCGCGTTCGCTGCGGGACCGCGGGTTCGAGGTGACGGAGCTTGCCGTTGATCAGGCAGGCCGAGTCGATCCGGACGAATTGAAGACCGCCGTTCGCCCGGACACGACACTGGTGAGCATCGGATTAGCGAACAATGAAATCGGCACGATTCAAGACCTGCCGACGCTTGCGCGCATCGCGCACCAGGCCGGCGCGCGTGTGCATACGGACGCGGTGCAGGCAGCGGGGCAACTCGACATAAATGTTGATAGGCTTGACGTTGACCTGTTAAGTTTGTCCGCGCACAAGCTCTACGGACCCAAAGGGGTCGGCACGTTGTACGTGCGCGCGGGCGTGAACCTGGAGCGACGGGCCTTTGGCGGCGCCCAGGAACACGACCGTCGAGCGGGGACCGAGAACGTACCCGGAATTGTTGGACTGGGTGAAGCTGTCGCGCGCGCCGAAGCCGAACGCGAACGACGGACCGCGCACATGCGCTCGCTGAGCGCGTCGCTTGTGGAGCGGGTGACGGCCGGATGTTCGAAGGTACGGGTGACGGGCGATCCGCAGCGGCGACTGCCCGCATTCGCGCCGTTTGCATTTGCGGATATCGACGCGGAGTCACTGTTGATTCGGTTGGACCTGGAGGGGATTGCCGTCTCCACAGGGGCGGCCTGCACGTCGGGCTCGCTGGAGCCGTCGCACGTAATCGAGGCGCTGGGGCTGCCGGAGCGATTCCGGCGCGGTTCGCTGCGCTGCACCGTGGGCCGGGGAACGACGCTGGATGAGGTCATGCGGGCCGGCGAGGCGATCGTCCGGCAGGTACGGACGCTGCGAGCCATTTCGGCGTCGTCAGGAGCGGTGTAGGCGTGGATGTGTTGTTTGTGATTCCACCGTCCGTCTACCTGGGATTGCTGTTGGCTACGTTTATCTGCTTTACGTTTCACGCGGTGATGGGCCGCCGGGAAAACTCGGGGTTCTTCTACTGGCCGTTTGGGGTGGCCGGGTTTGCCGGTGGCGCGCTGGCCGCCGGCGCAATTGGGGCCACGTACATGGCGATTGGCGGGCTGCCCATTCTCGGCGGGTTCGTCGGATGCCTGGTGGGCTTGCTGGTCGCGCACCTGGTGCTGACGTGAGGGCGCCGGCGGCGGGCGTCGCTTGGGCCAGCGTCTTGGCGTTGTCGCGACCGAAACTGTGCTAGCTTTTTCGGGCACATTGAACTCCGGGGAGTCGGACAGTGTTTGTCCGATTAGCCAAGCTGGCCCTGGGGTTTCTAATCGGGATGACTGCGGGCTTCGCGCTGAGCGTGTTGCGGCCCGCGACCGACCCCGAGCAACCGACGGAGGGATTCCCATAGCGCAGGCATAACCCACGGCTCGCACGTTTTCTAAGGCTGAATGGGAGGCAGCTTCCATCGGTCTTTCTTTATTTTGCGGGCCAGGCCCGCCTGGGGACTATCCGATGAATACCGCCCAGATTCGCGACCATTACCTGCGGTTCTTCGCCGAGCGCGGGCACCGCGTGCTGCCAAGCGCTTCGCTGGTGCCGGTGGGCGATCCGAGCGTGCTGCTGACGTCGGCCGGCATGCAGCAGTTCAAGCCATATTTCAGCGGCGAGCGTGCATCGCCCAATCTGCGGGTCGCGACGGTGCAGAAGTGCTTCCGGACGACCGACCTGGACGAGGTCGGCGACCTGAGCCATCTGACGTTCTTCGAAATGCTGGGAAATTTCAGCTTCGGCGACTACTTCAAGGTCGAGGCGATTGCCTGGGCCCGCGAGTTGGTCCAGGACGTGATCGGGATCGAGGCCGACCGGGTCTGGTCCACGGTCTACGAAGGCAGCCCGGGCGTGCCACGTGACGAGGAGGCAGCGGATATCTGGGCCGACCTGGGGCATCCGCGGGAACGCATTGCCTATGCGGGCGAGGACAACTTCTGGGGTCCGACCGGCGACAGCGGCCCGTGCGGGCCGACGACCGAGATTCACATCAACCTGCAGCCCGACTTGCCGGACGTGGGACCGCTGGAGGCTCCGGAGCAGTACCTGGAGATCTGGAACCTGGTGTTCAACCAGTACTTCAAGTCGGCGGACGGCGAGTTGACGCCGCTGGATCAGCACGGTGTGGACACGGGGGCGGGCCTGGAGCGCTGGGCGGTGGTGCTGCAGAACGTTGGTTCCATCTACGAAACGGACACGTGGTGGCCGCTGGTGCTTACCGCGGCGGGGCGGGCCGGGCTGGAATACGAGGCGGAACGCGACAGCGGGCGCTCGCTGCGGGTGATTGCGCAGCACAGCCGGGCGGCAGCGTTCCTGATTGGTGACGGGGTGATGCCGGGCAACGAGGGCCGCGGCTACATCCTGCGCCGGAGCATCCGCCAGGGCGTGCGGCACGCGCGGCAACTGGGTATCGAATCGGATGCGCTTGGTCCGGTGGTGGAAACCGCCATTGACGTGATGGCCGAGGAAGGCTACGACGACCTGCTACCGCGGGCGGACTTCATCCGCAGCGTGGTGAGCGACGAAGAACAGCGGTTTCGCCGGACGCTGGACGCCGGCGTGGCCCGCCTGGAAAACCTGCTGGCCGAGGTGCCGACGGGAGGCCGCGTGGATGGCGCGCGGATGTTTGAGCTGTACGACACCTTTGGCTTTCCGCCAGACATCACCAGGGACATCGCGGCGACGCGCGGGGTGGGCGTGGATGAAGCCGGCTTCGACGCCGCGCTGGCGGAGCAGCAGGCGCGCAGCCGGGCCGCCCAGTCTGACGGACAGGCCAGGGATCTGCCGTCCGGATTCGGTGAGTCCGTATTTCTGGGTTACGACTTCGTGACTGTGGGCGAGGGCACGATTGTGGCGCTGGCGCGCGCGGGCGAGTTGCTGGACAACGCAACGGCCGACGGCCCCGTCATGGTGGTGCTGGATCAAACGCCGTTCTACGGGGAAGCGGGTGGCCAGGTTGGCGATACGGGACTGCTGGACGGACCCAATGGCGCAGCCCGGGTTACGGACACGCGCAGGAATCCCGAGGGCACGGTCGTCATGATGGCCGAGGTCACCGCGGGCCGGCTCTCCGTTGGCGAACGCGTGCGCGCCGAAGTGGACCGCGAGCGGCGCTTCAGCGTCATGCGAAATCACACCGCCACGCACCTGCTGCACGCCGGGCTTCGCCGCACGCTGGGCGACCACGTTCGGCAGGCTGGATCGCTGGTGGCGCCGGACCGGCTGCGTTTCGACTTCACGAATCCGGCGCCGGTGACGGATGCCCAGCTGCGTGAAATCCAGAGCTGGGTCAACGCTCAGATCCTGGCTGACCACTCCCTGGTGACCGAACTGACCGAGGTGCAGGCGGCCGTTGAGGCCGGCGCGATGGCGCTGTTCGGCGAGAAGTACGGCGAAGTCGTTCGTATGGTCAGATTGGGCGAGGTGAGCCGCGAGCTCTGCGGCGGGACGCACTGCCTGTCCAGCAACCAGATCGGATTGTTTGCCATCGTGCAAGAGGCCGGTATCGCGACCGGAATTCGACGCATCGAGGCCGTAACCGGCGCGGGTGCGGTGGCCTTTGTCGAGCGTAACCAGGACCTGTTGGCGGGGATTGCGCGTCAGCTTGAGACAGCGCCCGCGAAGGCGCCGGAACGGGTGGAACGGTTGCTGGATCAGCAGGCGAACCTGCGGCGACGATTGCAGGCGGCGGAACGTGCCGAGGCTCGTCGCCAGGCTGCAAGCCTGGCGGCCGGTGCAGTCTCGGTGGGGCCAATCTCGCTGGTCGCGGCCAACACGACCGTGACCAATAGGGACGCGCTGCGAGGTCTGAGCGACGATTTGCGCCAGCGCCTTGACTCTCCCTGGGTGATCGTGCTGGCGGCGACCATTGATGGACGTCCGGCGTTTGTGGCCGCGGCGTCGGACGAGGCCGTTTCGGCAGGGGTCAATGCCGGAGCGCTGGCCCGGGCCATGGCGCAGACGGCCGGCGGCGGCGGCGGCGGACGGCCGGAGTTGGCCATGGCCGGTGGTACCGACCCGTCCCTGATCCCGGCGGCGTTGGAGGCAGGGCACGCCTATCTGGCAGATCTGGTCGCGGTGGCATGAGGGCGGTCAGGGAACGACGCCGCGGCGTGGCGCAGCGGATCCAGGTACCGGATTCGGGGGTATATCGGCCGTTGGACTATGGCGCGCCGCGGCCAACGGAACGCCGGTTTGGTGATCCCAGTCGCAGCGTCGTATTCGAACGAATTGTAGCGGATGACGCAATACCGAAGTCCACGGCATGGCGACGGCCACGCTCGACGGTGGTGTCGACCCGGTTGTGGCGGGAGCCGGTATCACGGCAATTGATCGCTGCCATCGTGGGTGGGCTGGCGGTAGTCTTGCTTGTAGTCGTCGCGTTTCAGTATTTCGTCGTTCCGTCGAGCACGATCACGGTGATTCCGCAGGCCAAGCGACTACCGATCGACTCAACGGTGCGGATCGATCCGGACGCCGGAGCGCTGGATGTCGAACGCGGAATCATACCGGCGACAGTCATGGATGCCACAGTGTCGGAGACGCTGACGAAACCGACGACGGGCCGACGACGCGAGGCGCAAGGGGTGGCCAGGGGATTCGTGACTGTGCGCAATCGCACGCGACAGGCCGTGGTTCTGCCGGTGGGGTCGCGGGTGATGACGGCTGACGGTACGGGATTCCTGACCGATGCTGAGTTCCTGGTGCCGCCGACGCTCCAGGTAGGCGGGCGCGATGTGCCGGGGGAGGCCATTGTCGCGGTCACGGCGGAGGCGCCGGGATTGGCCGGAAATGCCCCGGCGCTGGCAATCACGACGGTGGACGGGCCGTTTGGCGGGGCGCTGGAGGCGTTCAATCCGCAGCCGCTGGAGGGTGGCTCGGAACTCGAAGCGGCGCTGGTGTCGCCACGTGACTTCGCCGAACTGGAAGAGCTGTTAACGGAGCGGCTGCAAAGCTCGGCTATCGAGCGCCTGCGGCGTGACCGTCCGGCCAACCAAACACTGATCGTGTGGTCACCTGCCACTGGCAATCCGCAACTCCTGCGGCGGGACTTCAGCGCCGAGCCAGATGAGCATGCGGATGAGCTGTCGCTGTCGATGGAGATTCGCGCACTCGGCACAGCGTTCTCGACGGACGATCTTGAAGCGGTGCTGCGGCAGCGGTTGCTGGACTCGCTGGAGGGACAGGCGTTCGAGATCGACTCGATTCGAGTGGTGGATACCGAGGTGTTGGGCGAACGCCAGGGCGTGCTGGATCTGCGCGTGCAGGCGATTGCGGAAGCCGTGGACACGATCGACCACGACACGGTGCGGGACACGGCGGCCGGTCGTTCGCTTGGCGAGGGACTGCAGGCCCTGCGGTCGCTGCCGGGCGTGGACCGCGTGGCCGTAACGCACGATCCGGCGGATACGGGAAACTTTCCGAGAATCAGCTTTCGCATCAATGTCCAGGTCGAAGCGCCGCAGCCAATCCAGACTCCGTGATCCGGAGCGCCCGCCGCCCGCCCTTGGCCGGCGAGTCTGCGCGCTGGACTTGGGGGAGCGTCGGATTGGCGTGGCGATGACGGATGCCGGCGGATCGTTCGTGACCATGCGGCAGGTGCTGCAACGATCCGGGGAAAGCTGCGATGCGGCGACCCTGGGCGCGATTCTGGACGCCTATGCCGGCGCAACATTAGTGATCGGTCTGCCGTTGAATACGGACGGAACCGAGAGCGCTCAGGCCAGTCGTACCCGGCGTTGGGCTGGCCAACTGCTGGATGGTCGCCGCGAACCTGTCGTTTGGAAGGACGAGCATTTGACCACGCAAGCCGCCCGGCGAGGTGGAGCAGCGGAAGCGGACGTGGATGCGCGCGCCGCCGAGATTCTGCTGCTGGATTACCTCAGGAGTCAGTCCAGATGCTGAGCCGAGTTAGTGCGATCACCCAGGCCTTCGGCATCGTGCTGCTCACGCTGGCGGGCGTGCTGCTGTTGGGATATTCAGCAGCGGCCCGGTTTGCGGAGTCGCCCGCGGCAGTAGCCGCGCGGACGGTGCCGTTGACGCTTGCCGTGGGGGGGCCGGCATCGGACATTTCGGAGGGGTTGCGGGAGGCGAGCCTGATTCGCAGCGACCTCCTGTTTCAAGTGCTGGTGGAGCGCCGCGGCCTGGAGGGGGCGTTCCGTCAGGGAACGTTTCTGCTGCGCTCGGACATGACTCTGGACGAAATCGTGCGCACGCTCAGTTCTGCCAACGCAGTAGATCAGACGCTGACGTTCCCGGAAGGCTGGCGGATGGAGCAGATGGCGGAACGGCTGGCTGATCAAACCGAGATTGACGATCTGGAGTTTATGCGCCTGGCGCGCGAGGGGACCGCAACGCTTGTAGCCGAGTTCGACTTCCTGACCGGCATTCCGCCCGGTCAGTCGCTGGAGGGCTATCTGTTTCCGGATACCTACCAGATCGACGGGTCTTCCAATGCGCGGAATCTGATTCAACGCATGCTGCGACGGTTCGACGAGGTAGTGACGGCGGAGATTCGTGCGGACGCGGCGGACAACGGGCTGTCGGTGCACGAGATGCTGACGCTTGCTTCCATCATCGAGCGGGAAGCCGTGCTGGATGAAGAGCGGGCCCTGATCTCCGGGGTGTTTCACAACCGGCTGGCACGCGGAATCCCGCTGCAAGCGGATCCGACGGCCCAGTACGCCATTGGCCAGGCCGGGTCTGGGGCCCGCTGGTGGAAGCCGGATATCACCGGCGACGATCTGCGGACACAGTCTCCGTACAATACGTATGTGGTCAACGGGCTGCCGCCGGGGCCGATTGCCGCGCCAGGCCTGGCTTCGATCATCGCGGCGGCGAGACCGGAATCCACTCAGTACTTGTTCTTTGTTGCGCGCGGCGACGGTTCGCACGCCTTTTCCGAAACGCTGGAGGAACACACACGCAACATCGAGCGCTATCTGAACTGACCGCCGCGCGGACCGACCGTCTGGCGGCGCGCCTGGACGCGCTGGGCGTTGACGCCATGCTGGTGACCGGCGAGGCGAATCGCCGGTATCTCAGCGGATTCACCGGCACGGCGGCGACGCTGCTGATCTCGCCGCAGGATCGCCGGCTGGTGACGGACTCGCGGTACACCGAGCAGGCGCAGCGGCAGGCCGTGGGATTCGACGTCGTTGAAGACGTCGACACGCTGGGTGCTGTGTCGGCCTGGATCGGCGAACGAGGCATCGACCGCCTGGGCGTGGAGTCTGAACACACATCGCTGAAGCAGCATAGGGAGTTGGTCGAGCGCCTGACTGACGAGTCGCAGTCGCCGGCGGTGAGGCCACTGGACGGCCAGGTCGAAAAGGATGAGGCCGAACTGGCGCTGCTGCGCGAGGCGGTGCGGCTGGCGGACGACGTGATGACCGCGGCGGGCGAAACCGTGGCGCCCGGCATGACCGAGCGCGAGCTTTCACTGGAGCTGGAACGCCTGATCCGGGAGGCCGGAGATGGGCCGTCGTTTCCGACCATCGTGGCCGGAGGACCGAATGCGGCCATGGCGCATCACTCCCCAGCTGAGCGCCCGATTGGCGCGGGCGAGCCCGTGATTGTTGACCTTGGCGTGCGACTGGACGGTTACTGCTCCGACATTACGCGGACATTCGCCGCGGGCGGCGCCGATGCACAATTTGATGAGATCTACGGGATCGTGTTGCAGGCGCAGGCGGCGGCCGAAGCCGGGACGCGCGCCGGGATGACAGGGCGCGAGGCGGACGCGCTGGCTCGCGAGGCAATTACGAACGCAGGCTACGGCGCGAATTTCGGTCACGGGACCGGCCATGGCGTGGGGCTCGAGATTCACGAGGCGCCGACGCTATCTCCGCGCGGCGCCAACGCCCTGGCGGCGGGCGCCGTGGTGTCGGTGGAGCCGGGCATATACCTGCCGGGTTGGGGCGGGGTTCGAATTGAGGACCTGGTGGTCGTTGAGGCCGACGGCGTTGACGTGCTGACGCAAGCAAGCAAGTGACCGAAACGAAAAAACCGACGTGCAATCTGATAACTCATGGCTAAGGAGGCCGCTGCGTGATTGACGCGGGCGAACTGAGACGTGGATGGGTGCTGCGGATCGATGGTGATCTCTGCCAGGTGATCGACTTCCAACACCAAAAGATTGGTCGCGGGTCGGCCAACGTGCGGATCAAGGTGCGTGACGTGCGCAGCGGGTCGACGACTGACCGTTCGTTCCAGGCCTCGAGGCGCTTCGAGCGGGTGATCCTGGACACGCACAAGGTGCAGTACCTCTACCAGGACGCTTCAGGCTTTCACTTCATGGACATGGAGACGTACGAGGACATGACGCTGTCAGCGGACGCGATCGGCGAAGCCGCGCACTACCTGACTGACGGGCTGGACCTGGAGATCACCTCCTTCGAGGGCATGCCGCTGGGCGTGGAACTGCCGATCAACGTGGATATTGAAGTCGTCGAGACCGAGCCGGGGGTGCGGGGCGACACGGCGACCGGAGCTACCAAGATGGCGCGGGTTGCGACAGGGCTGGAAGTCCAGGTGCCGCTATTCGTAGAGACGGGCGACGTGCTACGCATCGACTCGCGAAGCGGCGAGTACCAGACGCGCGTATAGCGGTTGGGCATGTCGTTGATGGCTACTGATCCGGACTGGGACGCCGCGCTGGACGAGGACGTTCCACGCCTGGCCCGGTTGCTGCGGGAGACAGGCGCTGAAGAGATCGAGATTGGCGACGCCGCGCGGACGATACGGGTGCGGCGGTCAAGTGGACTGGGACTCCTGGCCGCTGAAGCGGCACCGGTGGACGGCACGGAAACGGCGGATGAAGGCTTGATAGTCGTTGCCTCGGAGCAAGTTGGCGTGTTTGTGGCGCTGACCGAACCGGGTGCGCCGCCGCAGGTTCGAATTGGCGATGCCGTAGAGGACGGTCAGACCATCGGCTACGTGGATGTGCTGGGCGTGGCGCACGACGTCTGTGTGCCCGAAGCCGGCGTAATCGAGCGGCTGTTGGTGCGCGATGGCGAGGTCGTGGAGTACGGACAGCCGCTGGCGGAGTTACGTCGGAGCGCGGACGCGGACTAGCGGGCGAGCGTCAGCTTGCCACGGAAGCGTTCCCAGACTCGCGGAAGGTCGCGGCGGTCCCACGAGACCAGGGCCGACGAGGCGGCGAAGATCGACGAGTAGGTTCCAATCAGGAATCCCGCGGCCAGCGCGACTACGAACAGCCGAATCGTGGGGCCGCCGAGCACGATCAGGGCAAGCAGCACCAGCAGCGCCGTGAGCGAAGTGTTGAGCGAGCGGGTGAGGCTCTGGTTGGCGCTGAAGTTGACGGTCTGCTCAAAGCTGGGGCGCTGCGCGTCGGCCAACCGCAGGTGGCGTTGCCGGTTCTCGCGAATGCGGTCGAACACGACGATGGTGTCGTTCACCGAGAAGCCGATGACCGTGAGGATGGCGGTAACGAATAGGGCGTCCACTTGAACGTCGAGCGCGTGGCCCAGCAGAGCGAAGACACCGAGCAGAAACAGCGCATCGTGCAGGAGAGCGCCGATGGCGGCCAGGCCGAGCACGATCGGGCGTTCCATGCGGCGGAAGGCCCACATGACGTAGAGCAGAATGAGAGCGGAGGCCACGGCCACGCCGATGGCGGCGGCGCGCGTGAGCTCGGCGCCGACCACCGGGCCGATTGTGGAGAACCCGAGTTCCTGGCCGGGTCCGATGCGCTCGAAGATGGAAGCGACCAGCGCGTTCTTGGCTTCGACGTCCAGGGGCGGTGTGCGTACCAGGGCTCCACGGTCGTCCGTGAGTTGAACGGTCGCCCCGGGGTACCCGCCGTCAACGGCGACGGCTTGAACGGCCTGCTGCGTGATCTCTTGCTCGAAGCGCAGCTGAATAAGCGATCCGCCCGTGAAGTCGATGCCCGGCTTGAGCCCGCCAGTGAGCAGGGCAACGACGCCTGGCAATAGCAGCGCCAGCGACAGCAGGTACCACCAACCGCGGCGGGACGTGATGGCGAACATCAGGTATCAGAACTCGCGGAGGCGCCGGCGCCAAACAGCCGAGGCTGAGTAAGGGCCGGCAGGGTGATGGCCAGGCGGAGCAGATTCCGGCTGACGGTGATGGCGCTGAACATGCTGACGGCCACGCCGATGGCCAGCGTGACGGCAAACCCGCGGACGCCGCCGCTGCCAAAGCCAAAGAGGACCGCGCAAATGATGAGGGTGGAGATGTTGGAGTCGCGGATGGACGTCCAGGCACGGTTGAACCCGGACTCAACGGCGCCACGGATGGCTCGACCGGAGCGAAGTTCTTCGCGCGTGCGCTCGAATATCAGGATGTTGGCGTCGACCGCCACACCGACGGACAGGATGAAGCCCGCCAGGCCGGAAAGTGTGAGCGTGACGGGAATGAGCTTAAAGACGGCGAAGACGACCGAGGCGTACACCACCAGCGCCAGGGCGGCCACGAGGCCGGGCACGCGGTAGAAGGCGACCATGAAGACCAGCACCAGGAGCGCGCCAACGATGCCGGCCCGGAGGCTGGCTGCCAGGGATTCCTGGCCGAGGGTGGGACGGACGCTCAGGGTCTGGACGACCTCAAGCGGGACGGGCAGGGCGCCGTAGCGAAGCTGGATGGCGACGTTGCGGGCCTCGTCGGCCGTAAACGAGCCGCGGATGACACCGCTGTCGCGGATGGCGGCCTCGATGCGGGCCGAACTGATGACCACGTCGTCAACCGTGATGGTGAGGACCTCGTTGAGGTGGCTGGCGGTGTAGGTCTGGAAGCGGTTGGCGGCGTCGGGCTGGAGATCGAATTCGATCATCGGGGCGCCGAGGGAGTCGAAGCCGACGCGGGCGTCGCGCAGGTCGCGGCCACGGAGCACGGTCTGGGAGGGATCGGCTGGTAGCAGCGTTCCTTCGTCGATGAACTCGAAGCCGGTGTTAATGACCAGGAGCTGGCCGGTCTGGCGGAAGACGCGGATGGCTTCCTCCGGATCCTCGACGCCAGGTAGTTCGACGATCAGGCGGTTGTCGCCCTCGATCTGAATGAGCGGCTCAGCCACACCAAGGGCGTTGACGCGGTTTTCGATGATCTGCTTGACGGCGTCCATGTCGCCGTCCTGCAACTGCTGGTCGGGCGGGGGGCTGGCCTGGAAACGCACGTGGAGACCGCCCTGCAGATCCAGGCCCTGACGGAATCGCAGGTCGGACAGGTCGCGCCCAGCCACCTCGACCGGCAGCCCGGGTGTGCCGGGAAGCGACACATACAGGGCGAAGCCGAAGATGACGGCGATGGCAGCAAGCGTGGCCCACTGACGTCTGCGCACGGACTTAGCGACCTCCCACGAAACCAGCGCTGATCATACGCTGCGGCGTTTCAGAGCCTGACCCTGGCTGCCGGGGCCAGGGCCGTGCGGGCGAAATTGATGGGGGTGAAGGGGGGAACTGTGGCGGGGGGGCCCCCCGCGCCCCCCGGGGGGGGGGGGGGGGGGGGGGGGGGGGTGGGGGGGGGGTGGGGGGGGGGGGGG
>JAPPFO010000140.1:13117-13359 GCA_028875175.1 Chloroflexota bacterium
GCCGCGCGCGCCGCGCGCGGGGGTCTTTTCGCGCGGGGCGGCCCCGCCGCCCCGCCCCCCCCCCCGCTACCCCCTTCGGGGGGGGGCGGCCGCGCCGCGACAGTTTGGCGCGGATTCTTGCGCGGACGCGCCAGATTCCGTGGTCGGAGCCGGGCCGAGGAGGCGGAGGCGCGGGCACGGCGGGATCACGAGGGCTGACGACGGGCTCGGGCGGCGTGGACGGCAGGGGGAGACACGGCGGG
>JAPPFO010000037.1 GCA_028875175.1 Chloroflexota bacterium
TGTCATAGCATCTGGACTTTCCGTGGCGACAGGAGCGACTCCCTCGAACGGCGTAGCGCGTCATTCAATCTGGGCCGCGCGGCTGGTCGTCTTCGCGGCATTCTTCGACCTCTTTGTGCAGTTTCCGACCATGGCGCCGCATGCCCGCAACCTCGGGGCCTCGGCCACGCTCGTCGGCATCGTCGTGGCCGCCTACTCCATTACAAACCTCTTCGGCAACCTGGGTGCGGGGTTCGTCCTTGACCGGTGGGGCCGCCGTGGCCCGATCATCATCGGTCTGGCGATCACGGCACTCGCGGTGCTCAGCTATGCGTTCGTGCGAACCCCGGAGCAACTCCTGGTTGCGCGCGCTATTCACGGCATCGGCGCGGCCGCGCTCACGCCCGGCGCGTTCTCCATCATCGGCGACTGGGTCGCTTCGGATCAGCGGGGCCGCGCAATGGGCCTGGCTGGCGCCATGATTGCCATACCGGCCATGATCGGCCCGCCGGCCGCTGGCCTTCTCCGCGATGCTTGGGGCGCCGACGCGGTCTTTTTCCTCGACGCCGTGGTGCTTGCAATCACCTTGATTGCATTTGCGGCCGTCACGCGGCAGTTGCCGTACAAGGCGGCACGGCGGGCTGCGGAAAGCGCGGCGGCCGAGGATTCGACGACCAATGTGGGGCTCATGTTTTCGGCTAACGCCACCCTCTTCGCCGTCACCGTCGGCGTCGGTGTGCTCGTGGCGCATCTGCCGCTCGTTCTCGAAAGTCAGGGAGAGTCTGCGGCTCGCTCCGGTTTCAGTTTCGCCATCTTTGCGCTGGTGGCCATCCTCGTCATGGCCAGTCCAATTGGTGGGGCCAGCGACCGATTTGGTCGTTTCGTCCCGTTGCTCGGAGGCCTGGCTGGTGTCGCTGCGGGCCTGGCCGTGCTTGGCATTGCCGAAAGCTACGGTGTGATTGCGGCCGGGATGGCCGTGTTCGGCCTAGGGTATGGGCTGATATTCCCCGCGGCGACCGCGTTGGTCACTGAAGCCGCGGGCCCGGGGCGCCGCGGCATGGCCTTCGGCATTTTCTACGCCGTGTATTCGCTGGGCGTCGCCATCGGGTCAGCCGGCAGCGGGCGCCTGGTTGGGCTCTATCAGGACTCTATGGGGCTGCCCTTCTTCGTGTCCGCCGTCATCGTCCTGGTCGCTGTTCCGATCGTCGGAGTCATCAGGCGCCAGCCCGCCGCGCGTTAGCCCAACGGCGCTTCCCCGGTCGCCGAACGCCTACGCGTACCAGGGAAGCATCGGCTCGATGGCCAGGATCAGGAACGTCAGTGCCAGGTACAACAGCGAGAACTTGTAGGCCGCGAGCGTTTGGCTGGGGCTCGCGCCGCCACCTAGCGACCTCGATGCGCGCAGCCAGTATCCCGTCAGCAGCGTTCCCACCACCGCGAAGGTCAGCCCCCCGTAGCCAGCCGCCAGCGGCAGCCACGTCAGGGCAGCCAGCAGCAGGATGTACAGCTTGATCTGGATCGCGGTATCACGCGGGCTGGCGATGGCCCCGAGCATTGGGACTTTCGCGGCGGCATAGTCCTCGCGTAGAAGCAGCGAGAGCGTCCAGAAGTGCGGCGGTGTCCAGAAGAACACGAAGGCGAACATGTACAGGCCCAGGGCGTCGATGTGGCCCGAGACGGCGGCCGCTCCGATCAGCGGCGGAAACGCGCCGGCTGCGCCTCCGATGACGATGTTGTTCCAGGAGCGCCGTTTCAGGACCACGGTGTAGACGAGCACATACGTCACGGCCGCGGCCAGCGTGAGTAAACCGGCCAGGAGATTCGCAGCGACCGCCAGCGCCACGACAGCCGCCGCAACGAGGATCAGACCCACCGCAATTACGGCGAGCGCGCTGACTTGCCGGGATGCCACCGCGCGCCCGCGTGTTCGCCTCATCACCGCGTCAATGTCGGCTTCCAGCCCCTGGTTGACGAGGTTCGATCCCGCGGCCGCCACAGCCACGGCTAGGATCACGGCGAGCAGGGTCGCGGGATCCGGCTGCCCGCCGGCGGCTTTCCACGTACCGGCTGCCGCGATAAAGACGACCAGCAGGACGATTCGCGGTTTCGCCAGCGGGAAGAGGTGTCGGACCAGCGCCGGCATCAACCGCTTCGGTACTTCAGCGCCAGGCTGAAGTTGATGACCAGCACCCACAGCAACAGCGCGGCCAGCGTCAGGTGCAGGACGCGAAGCTCCGGATACAGGCCGATGGATTTGGAGAGCACGCCCACGGCCCCCTGCGCCGTCACAATGACGACAGCGCTGAGGCTCAACAGAATTGCCGGCCGCGTACCGCCGCGGGACCAGACCTGCCATGCCGCGAAGCAAATGTCGATCGCAAGCAGCGATGCGGCGATGCGGTGCAGCATGTGAAGCCCCAGGGCTTCGGCGCCCACGCTGCCGTCGCAAAACGGCAGGGTCGGGCAGCTCGCGCTCAGACTTCTTCCGACGATGGTGCCGCCAAGCAGGACCACGAGCGCCCCGGCCACCATCAGCGCGCGCGTACGCTTCACGCTCGGCAGTTCCACGCCCGGGACGTTCAGGGCCCGCAGCGCCCCCGCGGTCAACAGCGCCAGCGTCAGCATGGAGAACGTCAAATGCGCCAGCCGGACCATGCCGTGCAGATGGGTCAGCACCGTGATGCCGCCCAGCACGGCCTGCACCAGGATGGCCGCCAGCGCGCCGATAATCAGCCTGGTCGCCTGGCGGTCGGCGGTTCGTCCGCGGATGGCGCACCACGAAGCCACCACAGCCGCGAGCATCGTCACGCCCGCAAACAGGCGATGGCCAAACTCAATGCCGGTGGCGCCCTCTAAGTCTGGGACAACCACGCCCTCACAGAGCGGCCAGTCCGGGCAACCCAGGCCTGAACCCGACACGCGAACCCAGGACCCGTACCCAATGAGACCAATGGTCAGGATTGACGCGGCGCCGGCCCACAGTCCGGCGCGACGCAACCAGTTCTCGGGACTTGAAGTGTTCACGGGAAACAGACCGGCTTTGTCTACAGCGGTTGCAAGGAAAGCGCGACAAGCGCAACGAGCAGCAACGCCGGTAGCAACGTCCAACCGATCTCAGCCGGCCGTCGACCGACGATGCTGAGGGCCCCGCTGGTCCGCACGCGCATGCGAAGAGCGGTGACGACTATGGCGGTTTCGCAGACGGCCAGCAGCCCGACTGCGAACCAGAAGCCTGAGGTGTGCATAAGGATAGAGTAGCGAGTCGAGCCTCGCTCCCGTGGTTGACGGCGGCGAATCTGTGAGCGCCGACCGGGCTGGAGCTCGCCGCCGGGGAAGTCTGTCTGCGGATCCGTGGTGCCATCCGCGGAGCTCACCCGATGCTGCCACGCGGGCCTGCCCCACTTCCCCTTGAGAAGCCAGCGTGGTACGCCATACGACGTCGATCTACCCATGTCCCTGGCCGACGACACCATCGTTGTCGTGCTGCCTGACCACGGCGAGTACTTGGGTGCGCGCCACACAATTGAGGAGAGCTTTTCCATACGAGAGGTCGCTGGACACTTCCTTCACCGTGCGCGTGTCGCGGCGGACCGACGGCGTCAGCTCACGATTCCTTGCCATCGCCCACCGAGTTGGGGTTGTGTACGTATGGTGTGCAATAAGCCCGTTGATAGCGCAGACAGGTGCCCGAGTGCACGCCGCCGTCCTCTCAGCCCGCCAGAGTGGCGAACTCGCCGGCGAACGAGCCCAAGGTAGTTGGGGACTTCTTACTCGCCTTGCGATGTGCTGGCTTCCTTCGAGGCACGGGCTCTTGGGGCTTCAATCGAACTGGCGCCGTCTTGATCTTCGGTGCCGGACGGCATCGCCACTGGGCAGATGTGGCACAGTTCCTGGCTGCTGACGTCAGGACGGCCATTCAGTCACTTGTTGCAAACTGGCTTATGCGGCTGACCACCGCCATCTTGGCCGCGAGATTTCGGTCGTGTGGCCGTCGAAGGTCGGAGATGATAGGAGTCCGTTGCCGTCGAAGGGATGACGCATGAATCAGCCCAATATTGTGCTGATGGTGGCCGACGACATGGGGTACGGCGACTTTGGGCTGTTCAACAACGGTCCAGCGCGTACGCCGGTTTTGGACGGGCTGGCGGGCGAGAGCGTGTGCCTGACCCAGCACTATTCCGGCTCATGCGTGTGCGCACCGGCGCGGGCAGCGCTGATGACGGGTCGCTATCCGCACCGGACCGGTGCCATCGACACGCTGGAGGGTCAGGGGCTCGACCGGCTGGCGCTGCGGGAAGTGACGCTGGCGGACCACCTGCGAGCGGCCGGCTATGCAACGGGCATGGTGGGTAAGTGGCACCTTGGAGCGCTGGACCCCAGGTTTCACCCGAATGCCCGCGGGTTTGACGACTTCATTGGCTTTCGCGGTGGCTGGGCTGACTACTACAAGTGGCGGATCGACCGTAACGGCACAACTGAGCACTCGGACGGCCGGTACCTGACGGATGTCTTCGCGGCCGAGGCGTCGGCGTTCATCGAGCGCAACGCGCAACGCCCGTTCTTCCTGCACGTGGCCTTCAACGCGCCGCACACGCCGTTGCAGGCGCCGCAGGAACTCGTTCAGCCCTATCTGGATGCCGGCCTAGCTCACGGCGTCGCGCTGATCTACGCCATGAACGAGCGCATGGATGCGGGCGTGGGCCAGATTCTCGACGCGCTGGATCGAGCCGGCTGTGCCGACAACACCATCCTCATGTTTACCAGCGACAACGGGCCGCAGCTATCACTCGGGCACGACTACACCATGGGCATTGAAGTGGATACGCGCCGTTTCAATTGCAATTTCAACGGCGCCAAGGGCAACGTCTTCGAGGGCGGAATCCGCGTCCCGATGCTGGTGCGCTGGCCGGAAGGACTGCCGGCCGGACAGCGCAACGATGCACTGGTCCACTACGTTGACTGGCTGCCGACGCTGATTGAGGCGGCCGGCGTCTCGAGGGTCGGTGGTCGGCCAATTGACGGAGTTAGCGTGCTGCCTGCGCTCCGCGGCGAGATACCGGGTGCCGCACCGCGACGGTACTGGCAATGGAATCGCTACACACCTCAGGTCGAGTGCAATGCCGCGATCCGGAATGGCCGCTGGAAGCTGGTGCGGCCGCGAATCACAGAACTGATGAGCGTCCGGCCCGAACACACCCAGATGGACCGTGACCTGAAGTATCGACCCGATCTTCACGCGGCGGCGATTCCGGCCGACATTCCGGAGCGTGACGTTCCACCTCCGGAAGCCCCGATGCTGTTCGATCTCGAGATTGATCCCGGGGAGCAGAACGATCTGTCGAACACCGAACCGCAGCGAGCCGCCAGGCTGCTTGGCGAGTTGGAGTCCTTGTTCGAAGAGGTCGAAGCCGAGCGGCTGACGATCGCAGATTGAGGCGGCGGCCCGAAGCCGAGGTCTTTGCGATCTAGTAGGGGACGCTGGCCGCCGACGGATGGTTGGCATAGGTCAGTTGCGGGTCGGGCCGCCCATCCAGCACGCGGGCCACGAATGCGTGCATCTCGCCTCGCAGCATTTCCGCCAACCCCTGATGCGTGGCAATGAGATTGGTTCGCTCGTACGGGTCGCTGACGACGTCGTATAGCTCGAGATCTCCTGGCCTAGCTCCAAGATGGCCGGCCGACATGTGCTCGATAAGCTTCCAGCGCCCGCTGCGCCATCCGCGGTTCATGCCGAAGTTGTTGTTGGTCATGCAGACCGGCGGATGCTCCAGCGTCTGCCCACGGATGGCCGGCATGAGGCTCATTCCATCCACGCACGGAGGCCTCTCGATTCCCAGATAGTCGAGGACTGTAGGCACCAGATCGATGTGCTCGACGGTGTCTGTGATTCGACGGGCCGGAAGGCTGGCCGGGTGGTGAAGGATCAGGGGGATCTGGACGTTGGTCTGATAGAGATCGCCGTGATTGAAAAACATGTCGTGGTCGATGATCGATTCGCCGTGATCGGCCACGATGACCGTCAATGTGTTTTCTGCAAGCCCGCGTGATTCCAGTGACGACAATACGCGCCCAATCATGGCGTCCATGTAGGCGATTTCGCCGTCGAATAACGCAGTCACGAATTCCAAGTCGGTTACATCGCGTACCAGGTCAATGTGCGCCTGCTGGCGGGGGTCGCGCCTGCCTGCGCCGCCGCTCGTTCGATGTTTCCACCACGGGTGCTGGTGGAACTTGGTGAGGCTGGTATTTCCGGGGTTGTGCTCGTCGCCGGCGTAGAACATTCGGTCATATGGTGCCGGAGGAAAATAAGGCCAGTGGGGATCCCACCAGTGGGTGAACAGGTAAAACGGGCCGTTATCCGCGTCGCCCGACTCGATCCACTCCACCAGGATGTCGGCCATGTGTTCGGCTGGGATACCACCTCCATAAGTGGCTTCGCCGCCACGGTCCAGGTACGTCTCCCAGTTGCGCATCCAATACGGCGAGCGAAAGGCGCGTCCGCGTCCTTCCAGCGCTGCCGTGCGGTACCCATACCGAGCCAGCGTCTCGTGCAGAAACTCGATGTCCAGTGCCAGCGCGTGTTGCTGCGGCGGCTCGGCGTGAATCACGATGCCCGAATTCAGTGGATGCACGCCGGTGAGCATGCTGGTCCAACCCGGCGTGGTCGGCAGCCCCGTCAGGTTTGCGTCGGCGAACTGCACGCCGTTACGTGCCAGTCGATCGATATTGGGTGAGGTGGGACGCGGGTAGCCGTAGCAGCCAAGATGATTGGCTGGTGTGGTATCTAGGCCAAAGATCAGAATGTTCGGACGGCGGTCGTCGCTCATTGCCTGCCGTCAATGTCCCGAAAGCTGAACCCGAAGAGTCGGGCGGCGCCGTGGATTCCGAATCGCAATCGAAACTCTCGATCAACCGGCAAGGAATGCAAGTCGTCCCACACCACTGGCACGCACGATCCTTGCGTCACGACGCGTGCAGGGGACACGGTGCTGATGGGGTCTCCTGCAAGGTCCAACACTTGCACGTCGATCCAGTTTCGACCCGGCAGCGCGTTGCCCCACGAGATCTCGAGCCCAACCCGCGTCGCCGAAGGCTTGAGTGGAATCGTCGTGACGGCGCCCGGCATTTCGCCGTCGGCTGTTTCGAGAGCCGCGAATCCATCCAAAGGAATCGTCGCGAGGCCGGTCTGCGCCGGATACACGCTGCCAGCGCTGCTCGTCCACTCGCCCCTATTCTCGGAGGGCCAGTTTGTCCAGTGCTCGGGCTGGCCTGCGTAGAACAGCTGGATCTCGTGGTCACGTACCACCAGGTCACTCGATGTGACCAGGAAACCACCGTCCCAGTCACCGGGCCCGCCTCGCCGTACAAATGGCTGATTGGGCTGAACCCTCTGAAACCGCTCACCGTCACGGCTGACGGCCAGTCGAATGTCAGCCACATACACGGAGGTCAGCGGATCCAGCCAGCCGTACTCGTAGAGCATCACGTACAGACCCTTGTAGGGCAGAACTGAGATGAAGTGGATCTGGGACTCATCGCCCTCGTCAGGGTCAATGATTGGGTTCTGCGGTGAACGAGTCCAGGTCCAGGGGTCCGGGCCGTACAGCAGGGCGCCCTTTCGGATCGACCAGCCGCCGCGCCGTGCCGACATTTGGCCATAGGCTTTGTATCGGCGGTCAGGATTCGGGTCTTGCCGGTCATAGAGAAGCTGGTGCGCGTCGAACCAGGCGAGGGGATCCGGGAGCTGTCGCCGCGAACCATCGGCGGCCGGGGGCGTCGAGATGCTGGGAGCGCCCTCGCGCGTGAAGCCCAATCCATCGGGCGAATTCCAAATCTCCCGGTCACCGTTCTCGTCGCGTAGCAGCAACTTGTAGCGTCGCGAGGGGTCGGTTTCACCTGGGTCCTTCAGCGCCGGACCATTGGTGCGTCTGCCCGGGAGAAATGCGATCAGGTTGTTGTCGCGCGAGCCGCCGTATTTGTGCACGCCGACGTTGGGCTTTTCCCAGGTCGATCCGTCCGGGCTAACGGCGTAGCCCACGCGCGGGATCTGCAGGCCGGCCTCGGCGACGTCCATGCCCATGTACCAGGCCTTGTAGTGCCCATCCTCGGCATCCCACATCACTGTGCCCTGCCAGGGACTGGCTTGCAGTGAGTCCCAAGTTCCGAGCGGCCCGGTGCGGATGACCGGATTGGCGGGGTGCTTGACGGCGGGATGCACGACTTGCCGCACGCGCTGCATATCGTCGACTTCGAGCAGGTCGAGGAAAAGAATCGAGTGGCCGACCTCGACCACAAGCTCGACGGCCGTGGGGTATGGCGAAGCCACGTGAGGCAAGCGACTATCTAGACGGCGGGCAGCGGTGCCGTGTCGTCGACCGTGGCCTGCCAGGCCCGGATGCGATCCAGTAAGTCGGCAATTCGTGCGCGCTGGTCGGGATTGTTGAACCGGTTCGTCAGTTCATGGGGATCCGTGTTGAGGTCGAATAGCTCCGACTGATCCGTGGCGCTGGCGTTCAACTTCCAGCCGTCGTGGCTGAGGATGGAGCGCCAGGGGTCGGATTCCACCCGGTGCGCTTCAGGCGGCGCGTCCGGCGGCCAGACGCAGGAGTTGTGGCTGCCATTCCACTCGACGATCACGTCGTTGGTGGACAGGTCGGCGTTGCCCTCGAACACGTCTGCCCGACTGATGCCCTGGACCTCGGTTGGGGCACCCAGGCCCATCAAATCCATGAGCGTCGGAAGCAGGTCCACCAGGCTCATGGCGCCGTCGATCCGTCGTCCGTTGTCTGGTAGCCAGGGCACGCGCAGCAGCAGTGGCACGCGCATAGCCTCTTCGTAGAGCGTGCACTTCGCCAAAATGTTGTGGTCGCCCATCATGTCGCCGTGGTCCGACGTGAATACGACGATGGTTCGATCCGCCTGTCCGGAGTCATGAAGGGCCTGGAGGATGCGTCCCACGGCGCGGTCGACGAGAGTCACGAGCCCCCAGTAATTCCGCCGCACCCTGCGCCAGGAAGCTTCGTCCTTTAGATCAAACCCTCGCCAGTCCGTGCTGCCGTAGTAGGCGGCCAGCGCCCGATGGATCAGCGAAACGTCGCTGTCCGGCGGTCGCAGAAAGGCCGGTCCGGTCTCTAGGTTTGCCGGGTCGTGCAACTCGTTGAGCGGCCCGTCGAAGGGCATGTGCGGCTCGAGGAAGTTGACATAATGCACCCACGGGGTGTCCGCGTGGGCACGAATGAACTCGGCCGAACGTTCGCCCAGAAAGCTGGCCTTCGTGTACGGCACCGGCATCTCGGCGGCGTACTGCCGGGAAAATGTCCGCAACGTACCGGTGTCCGCCGATGAGTCACCGCGCTGAGACTTTCCTGAATCCGGCTCAAACCCCTGCTCGACCAGGAAGTGGTGATAGTCGCTGAGACGCTGAGCCTCTACTGGATTTGTGTAGTGCTCCCGGTAACCATCTTCGATTCCAACGAACTCCGAAAACCCGCGCTGCGCTATGAGTTCGCTGCCCAGGTGCCATTTGCCGTAGTAGGTGCAGGTGTAGTCGTCCGGTACACGCTCCGCCAGCGTCAGGTGATCAGGCCGTAGCGGATCGTTGTTCTCAAGGCAGCCTGTGGTGTGGGGGTAGTAGCCGGTCATGATCGACGAGCGCGAGGGCGTGCAGACCGGCTGTGTGCAATATGCGCGGTCGACGACAAAGCTCTGCTCGGCCAGGCGATTCAGGTTTGGCGCCTGAATGGTCTGGTTGCCGTAGCAGGCCAGCGTGTCGTCCCGTTGTTCGTCCGTGAAGATGAACAGCAGATTGGGCTTCTCAACCACTGTGGACCTCCCGCCGCGAATCCTCTACGCGAGGCGCATCAAGGCTACCTGTCACTGGATTGCCGCCGAACGCTCGGCCGGTCAGGGGCGAAACTCAGCTTCCCCCGGATGCCTGCGGAGTCGTCTGAGCGCCTTGAGTGTTCTGTTTTTGCTGCCATTGCTCCCGCAGTCGGGCGTGTTCCTCGTTAGACAGATATCGCCCGCTTTCGGAGCTCGTCCTGGGAAACGAGTAATCCTCGAAGGCGCTCTTGGAGTCGCCGCAACCTGCGAGCAGTAGCACGGCAGCAACAACACCGGCTCCAAGCGAAAGGCGCACCCCAACGCGCTGGCCCATGGTCATGCGTCGCTTCAGTGGCGCTCTGGCTCGGCACGGCCGCCGTGAGCAGGCGCGGACCAGACCGTCCGCGCCTGCACGGTGGTTCATCCGCTTAGATCCAGCCGCGACTGCGCATCTCCTCAATCTGCAGCGCCTGGTTGGCCTCGGCGGCTGTCTTGACGTTCCCAATCATCCCTTCCAGCGTCACCTCGCCGAGCATGTAGCGTTGCTCAAGTCCGATCCAACTCTGGTACCACTCGCCCCAGTTGGGCATGCGGTACTGGCGATGCCGGTTCTCGGTGCCGTCGGCGTACTGCTTGAGGTAATGCATGTTGTTCGGCGGGCCGGCTTGCGCTTCCGCCGTCTCGAGGGCCGGGCGCCACATTGGCAGATGGCCGCGGTCGACGCCGGCCACGCGGTGTTGCACCTCGGTGCCGAAGTACAGGCACACCTCGGTTGTCTCTTCCACGTTGCCTCGCGCCTCGGCGCCGCTGGTCACGGCATGGAACTGGCAGGACCAGAAAGTGCCCGACCTGCCCGTCGCTGGATTGACGGGCACAGGTGCCAGCGACCAATCGAAGCGATCCTTGATCTGAATGAGGGGGCGCGCCGTCTGCCGAACCCGCTCGGTGAGGTAGTACGCCTGGATGCCTGCCGTGAACGGCGTGCTGAACTCGCCGCGAACCTCGCGAATCTCGGCAATGGGCACGGCGACCTCGTGCTCGAACACCGCGTCGTGGATGAACTGGATTCCGGCATCGCCACCGTTGTCGTACATCGTGAATTCGGTGTCGTCGTAGCTGCGGAAATACTCCTCGTTGCCCGACCAAATCAGCGGGTGCCAGGAGTACCAGTTACCGCCTCCATCGAGACCCCACAGGCCCTGCTCAGGATCGGTGGTCTTCTGCGCGTTTTCTAGAAGGTCGTCCCAGGTCCAGCTGTCGTCCGGGTGACCCGCGCCTAATTCATCCACCAGGGTTTGGTTATAGATGAACCCGCTGATTCCGCCTTGATAGGTGATTCCGTATTGATTGCCGTGCAGGCTGGTCGGCGGCGGAAACCTGTGATCGTCGTCGTGCCCGTTGTCGGTCCAGAGGTTGGGGATGTAGTAGTACTCATCCTCGTTCCAACCATCCAGCTTCGACAGGACGTCATTGAGCTGGAGCACCGTGTGGTCGTCACGCCAGGCGTTGAAGAGGTGGCCGTCCCACAGGACCATCTCCGGCAAGGTTCCGGCCGCGGCTCGGATGGAGAGCGTGTCCCAATAGCCCCCGCCGACCGGCTCAACCAGCACCTTCACGTCGGGTCGTCGGGTGGCCCAATTGTCAACCGCCCATTGCACCGCCGCGCCGCGCGGGCCGGACGTGTGGTCGGTTGCAAACGTGAGGACTACGGGCGGGCGTTGCGCCTCGACTTCCACGACCTTTTCGACGACTTTCTCAACAACCTTCTCAACCTCGACAACTTCCTTGACAACCTCAGTGACGACCTTCTCGACCTGAACTTCCTGGACCTGAACCTCAACCTGCGTCTGCGTCACGATCTTTTCGACCGGAACTTCCTTGACTTCGGTCCGCGTCACGATGGTCTCAACCGGGACTTCCTTGACTACTACCTTTTCGACCGGGACTTCCTTGGTTACGATCTGGGTTTCTCCGCAGGCCGCCAGCACCGCCGCTCCACTGGCACCGAGTCCTCCAAGACCCAGCGCTCGCAGGATCTGTCGTCGCGTCATCGATCCCCTCCCTAGTTGTGCCCGCATACTTCTCGCCTTGGAAGTACGCTAGGCCCGAACCATCCACACGCTACGTCCAGCAGGGCGAGGCGTCAATGCGGGCAATGGCTCGATTCTGATGACGCGCTTAGTCCCGGCGGACCTGGGAGTCGTACCGTGGAGCCTCAGCGCCCCAACCTCTTGATCATCCTTTGCGACCAGCTGGACGCCAGCTACCTGGGCGCCTATGGCAACCAGGTGGCGCAGACGCCCCACATTGACCGGCTGGCGGCCGACGGCCTGACGCTTAACCGTGCGTACGTTCCGCTCCCCCAGTGCTCGCCGGCCCGAGCCTCGATGTTCACCGGGCTGTATCCGCACCAGCACCACCTGCTCTGCGTGCCTCGATCTGGCCAGGACGAGCGCTTCGGCACGGTTTTCCAACGGGCCGTTCTGCCCGAGTCCGTGCCGTCATTGGGTCAGGCCTTCCGAGACGCCGGTTACCGAATGGGTTACACCGGCCCCTGGCACATGGGCAACGACGAGATTCCGCATCACGGCTGGGAAGAGCACTGGCGAACGTACCGCTATTGGAAAAACGGCCGCGACTACTACATCCAGCACCTCGAGCGGCATGGTCTGGCCGACCTGTTCAAGCGAGAGCACCAGGTGTTCGGATTCAGTGAGGGCACGAAGTCCGGTGTGGTGCCCTCGGGGCCGTCTGCGATTCCAGTCGAGCACGCGCGTACCTCGTGGGCCGTTGACGAGACCATCAGCTTCATCGATGGCCGCGACCAGCGGCCATGGGCGTTCACGTTGTCAATCAAGGACCCGCATCCACCCGTCATCTCACCGGGTGACTTCGCGGATCGCATCGACCCTGCCGATGTCGACCTTCCGCCCACGCTCGACGAGGACTTCCAAGGCAAGTCCGACGCCTACCAGCGCAGCCTCACCCATCGCTGGGTACGGAACATGTCGGAGTCAGATTGGCGTCGATTCATCGCTCACTACCATGGGCTGAACGCCCACATCGATACCGAGGTCGGGCGGCTGTTCGCGTACCTGGACGCGCAAGGACTGCGTGACAACACGCTGATTGTGTTCCTGTCGGACCACGGCGAAATGATGGGCGCCCATCGCATGGCCGGCAAGGGTCCCGCGATGTTCGAGCAGTCGATCGGGATCCCTCTGATCATGCGCTGGCCGGCCGAGATTCCCGCGGGGCGGCAAACCGACGCCCTGTTCAATACCGTGGACCTGCCCGCCACTCTCGGGGCCTTGTGCGGCGTTCCGATCTGTGCCGGCGCCGGGATTGATCAGAGCGAAATGGTTCTCGGCGAGGGCCCTGGACCGCGTCACATCGTTTTCAGCGAGTTCTACATCGAAGCCGGTCTGCGCGACGACCTGATGTTCGTCAAGACCGCCGTCACCGACCGCTGGAAG
>JAPPFO010000103.1 GCA_028875175.1 Chloroflexota bacterium
AGATGCAGCTGCTCGACCTCCCGGACGGCACCCGGCTTCAGACCGTCGGCAGAGTGTTCATCGATCCGGTTGAGGGGTCCCTGTTGCGCCTTGAGGAAACGGCCCCCCAATGGACGTATCGCGGCTCGATGGAGTTTGCCTGGCTGCCGAACTACCGTAGCGCCTGGGTCGTCAACACCCTGCTCTTCGACGACTACCTCTCCGGTCTCGTGGAGCAGAACGACTACATTCCCTGGGAAGCCCTGCGCGCGTCAGCCATCGCCTTTCGGACTTACGCCTACACGGTCCGCGGCCCGCGCCGGGCGCGCGGCGCCCTTTTCGACGTGGCGGCCTCCACCCGCCATACCCCCACGCTCTATACCCGTGATCAGGTCTATCACGGCTACGCGCGCGAGCTGTCGGGCACGCGACTGCGAGACGCCGTTCACGACACGCGAGGCTGCGTGCTTACGTATGAGGGTCGTACCATCCACGCCGTGTACTTCTCGCGCGCCGACGGCCGAACCCGCAGTTGGCATGAAGAATGGGGCGGACCTATCAAACCCTGGGCCGTAGCAGTCGACGATCCATATAGCCGCAGACAAACATTGCTCGGCCATGGCATTGGACTCCCGCTGCGCAGCGCCAACGCCATGGCCGCGGCCGGGGCCAACGGCGAGCAGATCCTGGCTGCCTACTACACCGGCATCGACTTCGAGCACGTCTATTGACCCTCCACGTAAACACCACTGACCTTCGCGGCCAGGACTTCCTGACGCTGGCCGATCTTTCGCCCGGCCAGCTCCGATGCCTGCTGGACCGCGCCTCTCAGCTCAAGGCCCTGCAGGCCAACGGCCAGCCGCACCAGCTTCTGGCCGGCCTCAGCCTCGCCATGCTGTTCGAGAAAGCTTCCCTTCGTACTCGCACAACCTTCATGGTGGGCATGTCGCAGCTCGGCGGCTTTGCGGTCGACCTGATGAATGAGCACACCCAGATTGGCGTCCGCGAGTCAATTCCGGACATCGCCCGCAACCTGGAACGCTGGGTCGACGCGCTCATGGCCCGCGTCTACGCGCACCGCACCCTTGAAGAATTGGCCGCCTGGGCCGACATTCCGGTAATCAACGGCCTCAGCGATCTCACCCACCCCTGCCAGGCGCTGGCCGATGTGCTAACGATGCGGGAGCATCGGGGTGGACTCGCCGGCCGGAAACTGGCCTACGTCGGCGACGGATTCAACGTCTGCAACTCCCTGCTCTTTGCCGGCGCGCTCGCGGGCATGCACGTCCGCGTCGCTGCGCCCGAAGGCTACGAGCCCGACGAGGACATCCTGGAACGCGCTCAGGAAATCGCCGACGACGCCGGCGGCGGCATCGAGATTGGCAACGACCCTCAAGCCGCCGTTCGTGACGCCGAGGTGGTCTATACCGACGCCTGGGTCAGCATGGGCTTGGAACACGAGGCTGCGGAGCGACGGGAAATCTTCGCTCCATTCCGCGTGGACGACTGCATGATGGCGCTGGCCGACTCTGACGCCATCTTCATGCACTGCCTTCCCGCTCACCGTGGGGAGGAGGTCACCGACGCCGTTCTCGATGGACCCCGGTCCGTGGTGTTCGATCAGGCCGAGAATCGACTGCACACGCAGAAGGCGCTGCTCGTCGCCATCATGCGCGGCGACGCCGCCTTCGATGAATTGGGAGCATAGGTAGACTGATATACCGTCGGCGTTGACGATAAGCGGCTCCCGTGGAACAGCTTGAATACCTCGCGGGTGAGTTTGACTTTGGCGCCGCTATTCAGATTCTGCTCGTTGCTCTGCTCTTTAACGCTGTTCTCTCACTGATTCGAGGCACCCAGGCCGATCAGCTTCTCCGTGGCTTGCTGGTCGTGGCCGTGGGCTTATTTGTCATTGGGCGCGTGCTCCAGCTTGAGCTCGTCAACTGGATCCTCGACCAGGGATTGCTGGTGGCAACATTTGCTCTCATTGTGGTCTTTCAGCCCGAATTGCGTCGACTGCTGGAGCGGGTCGGCCGAACCGGGACGCTGGTCGCACATCCATTTGGAATCGTCACAACCGAGCAGACGCAACAGATGATTGACGCCGTGGTCGGCTCGGCCGAGGAACTGTCGGCCCGGCTGTGGGGCGCCCTGATTGTCGTCCAACGCCAGGGCGGGCTCGATGAATTCGCCAGCACGGGCACGCGCCTGGAGGCCAGCCTTTCGCGCAACTTGCTGGTGACCGTATTTCATCCGGGCTCGGAACTACATGACGGCGCCATCTTGCTCAACGGCATGGAGGTCGTGGCCGCCCATGTGATGCTGCCGCTCAGCGATGAGTTGGGCCCCCAGGACCATGTGGGCACCCGGCACCGGGCCGGGCTCGGCATCACCGAGGCCACCGACGCCATCGCTGTCATCATTTCCGAGGAGACCGGCGGAATCTCGATGGCTGTGGACGGTCGGCTCGAACGCCACCTCACGCCGGACCAGTTGCGCCGCCGTCTGGAGACGGCGTTGCGAGTCCAAACGCGCGGCGCCGGACTGCAGGGGCTGCCCGCCTGGATTTCCCGCAGTAGGTGAACGCCACGCGCCGCCGCCGCGCGCGACGCATCATCCTGGCGCGTCGCTTTTTTGTTCGCACCCTGGGTATTCGGTTCCTGGTGGCGCTGGTCCTTTCAGCGCTGGTTTGGGTGGTCTGGACGCTCGAGCAGAACCCCAACATCCAGGACTTGATCGACGACGACATCCAGGTCGACGATGTCAACCTCGGCCCCAGCCTGGTGCTGGCGAGCCAAATCCAACCGGTACGCGTAACTGTGGGCGGGCCGCGCGAAAATCTCAGGCGACTTACCGTCCGTGACTTTTCCGCCCGCGTGAATTTGGCCGGCATCGGGTCGGGTGTCCACCAGCTTCCGGTCGAAGTAGCTGTGGCGGACGCGGCAATGGATGTCGTTCGGGTCACGCCTGAAACCGTCACTGTCCAAATCGACCCGTTCGAAGTTCGAGCCTTCGAAGTGACTGCCCGACTTGAAAGCGCGCCGGCGGTCGGCTTCAGCGCCGATCTGAACAATGTCGTTTCCAGCCCGGCCAGCATCCAGGTCAGCGGCGGAGCCACCGACATCGAGGAAGTTGCCTCCGTTGTCGCCAATCTGAGTTTGGAAGGCGCTACCAGCGACGTTTCCACCCAGGCGCTCCTGCTGCCAACCGATCGCAGCGGCAATGAAGTCCAGAACGTCCGCCTTGACCCGCAGACCGCCCAGGTCCGCGTGCCAATCACCCGCATCACGAGTCGCAAACGGGTGCCGGTTCTTGCCGAACTCACCGGAAGTGTTGCCCCCGGCTTCTTCGTTCGCGAAATCAGCGTGGTGCCCACCACCGTCGAGATCAGTGGTCAGCCAGAAGACATCGAGCGCATCAGCGCGGTCAGCACCGTCCCCCTCGACATTGACGGCGCGCGTGGCGATGTTGAGGGCAATGTCGGGTTTGCCAGTCCGGTTGGCGTAAGGGTTGTCAGCGACGAGCCGACGGCCGCGGTCGTTGTCGTCATCGAACCGTTGGTCGATACCACCACCATCCTGGCGGCCGTCGTGGCGATTAACGCTGAACCGAATCTGACCGTCGCCGTTTCACAGCCGTCGGTCCAGGTAGTCGTCGGCGGGTCGGTCGAAACGCTTCAGGCATTGCGCGCCGGCGACGTCGTGGCTGAACTGGACCTTGCGAATCTCAGTCCCGGGCGCCATCAACTTCGGCCTGTCATCACCGTTCCGCCGGGGATCGAGATCACCCAGGTCACCCCGCCGGTGCTCGCCGTGGAGTTGCAGCTCGATACCAGCACGGCCCCGGCGCCTCAGGGCCAGCCGCTCATCGGACCCGGAGGTGCTGTCGCCACCCCCCCCCCCCCCCCCCACCCCCCCCCCCCCCCCCCCCCCCCCCCCCCCCCCCCCCCCCCCCCCCCCAAAACCCTCTCCCCCGGGGCCGCGCCCGGGGCCCCCCGCAACCGCGCCTTCATAGAGCCGGGTCAGCGGCGCCGTCAGCCGCTCCCACGAGAGCTCCTCCGTGGCCCGTCTGCTGGCGCGCATCCGTACGTCCGCGATCTCGGTCGCCGCTAGGGCCCGTAGCACCGTCGCAGTCACCGCCTCGGGCGACGCGTCGGCTGCCACGTATCCGGTCTCTCCGTCGCGGATGAAGGTCAGTGCCTCGCCCACCGGCGTCGTCACGACGGGAACTCCGGCGTACATCAGGTCGATGTAACGCGGCGAGCACTTCGCTTGGTTGGCCACCGTGTCCGCCAGTGGCATCAGCGCCACGTCTACCGCCGCCAGCGCCGACGGAATGTCCGCAAATGGCAGCCAGCCCAGAAACGACATTCGGTCGCCGAGTCCGGAGACCCGCATGTCGGCCGCCAGATCGCGCTCCTGTCCAAACTTCCCGGCCCCGAGTACCAGGAAACGGACGGTCGGCGACTGCAGCGCGATGTCCCGGATCACCCGCGCCCACGCCTCCAGGCCATAGTCGAAGAACCGCGTATAGATCAGAACCAGCTGCGCGTCGCTCCCGATGCCCAGTGATCGGCGAAAGGCGCTGCCGACTCGATCCGGCGCCCAATCCTCGTAGGCCGCCGGATCGAAACCATTTGGTATGTGCAACCGTGGGCAGTCGGGATCGACCGCGCCCGGTCGCTCGGCCAGCAGCCGGCTGGCCGCCGTGATTGCATCGCAGCGCCGCATCCCCAGTCGTTCCTGAAACTCGAAGAGTTCTACCAGCGGCCGGGGATAATCTTCGTTCCGGCTCCAGCCAGCGCGCCCCTCCCAATCGTCCAGGTCTAAAACGATGGCCGGACGCTCGCGGCGTCGCGCAATCAACATCTGAGCCAACCCGGATACGGCCTTCGGCTTGAATACATGGACGACGTCCGGCCGCCAGTCTTTCACCAGTTCCGCCGCTGCCCGAGCCAGCTGCCACTGCGTCCAGGCCGGACCGACCAGAACTGTCCCGTCAAACCTCGGTCGGGGCAGGCAGGTCACCTCAACCTCGTCGTCTTCCCACTCGCGTCCGTAGGTGCCAGGGTCGTCATACGGCGGCACGATCACGCGTACCCGATGACCGACCGCGGCAGCCGCGCGCGCCATCGGCATCACCCGCCGAGCCGTCGTGTTCTTGGGCGCAAATCCGAACGGCGCAATGTAAACGGCGTACATTGAACTACGGGCGGCGGCCGCGGACCCACACAGCCGCGGCCCCCACGAATAGCGCTCCCAGGCTGACCAGCGAAATCACGCGACCTACCTCGAAGGGGATGGACCGGTACGTGAATTGCACCACGTGCTCCCCAGCTTCCCCGATAAGCACCGCCCGATGGCCCAGGTTCGCCCGCCACACCGGCTGTTCCACCCCGTTCACCTGCGCCCGCCAGCCGGGATAGGGCGCATCAGGCAGCACCAGCACCCGCGGTCCCGTTGCGTGGACCCTGAGCCGCACGCGCTCGGGAGCTTCGACCAGCGACTCGACGCTATCGCCGCCGGGCTCGGCCTCGGAACCAGCCGCACTGAGCGCCCGCAGTTCGGCGGCGGACTCCGCAGCCACCCGACCAGCTGACGCCAATGGTCGCAGCAGCCCGGCTGCCCGCGCCGCCTCGCCCGGCGCCCCCCAGCGCGATCCGACGTCGCCCGCGACCGTAAGTACCACCGTCTCGTCGGGGGCGAATCCAAACCCGCCTACCAGGTCACGAGCCTCCCTCTCGTCGTGCGCCAATCGCACGTCGCTTACCAGCCACGCCCTCGCAACCGGCGCTCCCCGACGAGTCACCACCACCTCGCCGGCCCGCGCGCTCAACGCCGCAGTCTCCGACCGCAACGCCACCGCCGTCGATCCGCCATCGGCGTGCAGCAGGGTCAAGGCCCGCAGATCGAACGGCTGACCCTCCGCGACCATTGTCACGAGTGTGACGTCCACTGCCGCATCGAGATTGACCTGGCTCATATACGCCGGCCGGTCCAGTCCCAGGCGAACGGCCACTAGATGCCCCGGACCCAACACAACTCGCTCCGGGCGCTCGGCGCGGCGCGTCAACGGCAGCGTCACCTTCCGTCCATCCGTCGTGTGCATTTCAATCCGGCCCGCCGGTCCGGCCGGACTGTCCGGCGGGGCATCGATCACCACCGCCGCGCCTACCACATCAGCCGCATTCAGCTCGTCGCTGCGACCGCTTGCATCGACCACCCGCCAATACCCTAGATCCAGTGTCGCTCCCGCAACATCGTGCATCTTGTCGGGGCTGCGAATCACCGACCCCACCCCCAACCCGTCCATCACCCGGTCGGATGGAATGTCCGTTATAGCCTGCTGGATCAATAGGTCGGGAGTCGCCCCCGTCCCCGGCAGCAGAAGGTCGCGAAATTCCACGAAACTCCGCAGCGGCAACACCCCGCCGTCATACCCGTCGGCGGTCGCCAGCCCGTAGGCCATGCCCAGGTTCGGGTTCATGATCGCGGCGTTCTTGAGGGTCACCAGCAACTCGCGAAACGAGCGCTCGCCCAAGCGCTGGAACCACGTCTCCGCCAATACGGTGCGCGCCGGCTGGCTGATCTCGAACGACGGTTTAGCCAGACTCAACACGCGCCCGTTCCAGCCGACCGCGCCCAGCGCGTCCTTCACCCTGGCGTCGGCGACGTACGCCTGGGCCGGCACGGCTTGGTCCACCGGTGCTGGACCTGAGGCCACCACTAGCTCCACCACCACCAACGCCAAAGCCGCCCAGCGCGCCCACGCCCAAGGCGACGCATAGGCCGCCGCGAGCAGCGCCAACGCCAACAGCCCAGCCACCAGCCACGGTCTCCAGATGTCTTCGCTCACCGGATGCAGTCCACCCACCACGGCCAGCGCCAATCCCAGCACGACCAATCCCAATCCGGCCCCGGCCCCTCGCCGCCACTCGCCCAACGCAACCCGGCCACGACCCAGTGACTCAACGCCCTGCGCTGCCAGCAGCGCCGCAGCCAGGATGCCCAGCAACAGCCAGCGCGGCGGCACACGAAACAAGTCGAACCCCGGAACCAGCCGATGCGCCAGCGTGAACAGGGGTGTGGCTGGCCCAACAGCCAGCAACAGCGTGGCTGCCAGCGTCGCCACGAACAGCAACGTGCGCGCCCGTCGTGGTCGTGCTGCCACTCCCAGCACGGCCAGGATGATCCCGCTCAGTCCAATATGTGCAACGAATTCGGTGCTCGAAGGCAACGCCGTAAACGTGGGCAACACGGCGCTGAGGAACTCCTCGCCCGGTAGTGAGAACGACGCCGCCTCATGCAACGGCAACCCGCCCGAACGGATTCCGTGGTGCGAAAGTTCCAGCGTCGGCAGCACCTGCACCGCCGCCAGCAACGCCCCGCCAGCCCCGGCCGCCGCCCATGCCAGCAGGCCGCGCACGGCGCCTCGAATCCGCCCGCGCCAAGCAGCGTCATCCCCCGCCCCGCCTACCGTCACCGCGTACACCAGCCCAAACACCAGGCTCATGTACGCGACCTGCGGATGCCCCGCCAGCACCATCAACGCGGTAATCAGCGGTAGCGCCAACCATGCCCGACGGTCGCCTGCCACCGCGCGGTCCAGTCCCAGCAGCAGCCAGGGGAGCCAAGCCGTGGCCGAAACCTGGTTCACGTGTCCCGACTGCGCGACGAAGTAGCCCCCAAACGCAAACACCGCGGCCCCGGCCGCCGACGATGCCCAGCCCAGCCGCAACGCCGCCCGCGTCAGCGCCGCCGTTCCCGCCGCCGCCCAGGCCACGTGCAGGATCAGCGACACGCTGATGGCCCGTTCGGGACTCAGACCCAGCAGCAACCAGTTCGGCAGATAGAAGACTGCCGCCTGCGGATTCGCCAGAAACGGCGCCCCCATGAACAGGTCCGGGTTCCACAGCGGAATCCGTCCCGAACGCAGCGCGTCGAACGCCACCGACCAATAGGGATAGAAATACGTCTGCGTGTCGTACCCGGCCACCACTAGGCCTTCGAAGATCAGCCGGCGGTAGCTCAGCAACAACCCGGCCGCCAACAGCGCCACGGCCAGCAACGGCGCTCCGAGCCAGTGAGAAAAGCGCCGGGGCGCCCCTCGGTTAAGAACACCCCGCATCGGGGTCGGCCGAGCCTCCCCTAGATCTCTTCCGCCAGGATGATCGCCTCGGCGATATCGCGCATCGAGCGGCGCCGGTCCATGCTCAGCTTTTGAATCCGCTTGAACGCGTCAGGCTCCGAGAGCCCCAGCCGCGCCATCAGCAGTCCCTTGGCTCGCTCCACGGCCTTGCGCGTCTCCAGCTGCTCCGTCAGGTTCTGCACGTCGCGGCTAACCGCTTCGAACTCTCCGTACCGCGAGATCGCCACAGAGATCGCCGACTCCAGGTCCCGATCCCGCAGCGGCTTCAGCACGTACCCGATCACCCCAACGTCACTCGCGCGCTCAACCAGCTCGCGCTCGCCGTGCGCCGTCACCAGCACCACTGGCGCAATATGCTCGGCGGTCAGTGCCCGTGCGGCTTCGATGCCGTCCACGCCGGTCATCTTGATGTCCATCACCACAAGGTCGGGCCGCAGCTCGCGTGCCATCCGCACGGCGCTTTCTCCATCGCCCGCTTCGCCCACCACCTGATGGCCCGAAGCCTCCAACCGCTCCTTGAGGTCGAGCCGAATGATCGTTTCGTCTTCAGCGACGATGACTCGCAAGCTCAAGCGAGCTCCTTTCCGATAAATCAGGGCCCGCGCGCCAGGCGGGCGTCTCAAGCAAGCCTACCAGCGGTGCCACTCGAACCCGGTCGCCACGGCAATCCAGTCGCGGATTGACCACCGAATGGCACTACATCTAGTATCCGTCCACTGCGACGCCCAACATGTGCAACACGACTCGCCGGTTGGGCACGCACCAACGGTTTCGTCGTCAGGACTTCGGAGATCGCCGCGTGAACCTCACCTGCCTGCAAGAAAACCTGAATCGTGGGTTAAATCTCGTCAGCCGGGCCGTTGCCGCCCGCAGTCCGCTGCCTGTGCTCAGCAACGTCCTGCTGGCAACCGAGGACGGCGGCCTCAAACTGGCCGCCATGAATCAGCAGATGGCCATCTCCGTCTGGACCGGCGCCAGCATCCAGACTGAGGGCGCCATCACTGTCCCGGCGCGGCTCCTCTCCGACTTCATCGGCCAGCTGCCCGAAGGCGTCGTCGCGCTCGAACTCGATGCCGAGACTGACACTCTTGAGGTCTCCTCCGGACGCTTCCGCGCCAAGATGAAGGGCATCGACGCTGACGAGTTTCCGCCCATGCCCGAGGGCGACGCCGAGCGCGAACTTGAAATGCCCACCGGCGTTTGGACCTCCATCATCGAGCAGGTCGTCGTCGCCGCGGCCCAGGACGACAGCCGGCCCGTGCTGGCCGGCGTCAGCCTCACCTTCGGCCCTGACTACGTCGAGCTCGCCGCGGCCGACGGCTACCGCCTCGCCGTCCGCCGCGCCGCCGCCGAAACCGGCCTGTCCGAACCGACCCAGATCGTCGTTCCGCGCGCCGCGATGGTCGAGCTGTCCCGCATCCTCACCGACGACCCGGGCGCCGTCACCATTGGCCTTACCGCCAACACATCGTCGGTCAGGTTCAGCACCAGGGCCGTATCCCTCGTCTCTCAGCTCATCGACGGCCAGTTCCCCGCCTACCAGCAACTCATCCCCGACAGCGCCAACATGGAAACCCGCGTCGTTGCCGACACCGCGGCCGTCACCCAGGCCACCCGCATTGCCGCCCTGTTTGCCCGCGATGGCCAGAATGTCATCCGAGCCACCATCGAAGGCACCGACGAAGGCGGCCGGCTCGTCCTTTCCGCCAATTCCGCCGAACTCGGCGAAAACCAGGGCGAGGTCGAAGCCGATGTCACCGGCACGAACACCAGCGCCCAAATCGCCTTCAACTATCGATTCCTCTCCGACTGCCTGGGCACCGTCAGTTCAGAACGCGTGTCGCTTTCGCTGGCCGGTCCTACGAGCCCCGGCCTTGTCCGACAGGTGGATAAGGACGGCGAGGACATGCCGTCGTTCAGCCACGTCATCATGCCCATGCACACGGTGTCGTAGGTCGGCCTGATTTCCCAGGCCGCTCGCTACCCACCTCCCTCAAGTCTGAAGCCGTCGGCATGACCGCCGATCCCCGATGGACGACGCAGCGCCCGCCTGTCATTGGCGCCCGCGCCATGGTTTCCAGTGGACACCCCTTGGCCACCGAGGCCGGTCTCCGCACCCTGCGTAACGGCGGCAACGCCTTTGATGCCGTCGTCACGGCTGCCGCCGTTATCGCCGTCGCCGAACCCGGCACCAACCATGTCGGCGGCGACGTCTTCGCCCTCTGCCTTCCAGCCGGCACGACCGACCCCGAAGCAATCAATGCCAGTGGCCCGTCGCCCGCGGGCCTCACCATCGACGCATTTGAGGACGAAATCCCGCCACACGGCATCAACGCCGCTACCGTCCCGGGCGCCGTCAGCGCCTGGCAGGCCAATCTTGATCGCTACGGCTCAGTCGGCATGGCCGACGCCCTCACCCCGGCCATCGAATACGCCCAGCATGGAGTTCCCGTCGACCCCGACACCGCCCAGGCCATCGCCAACGCCGGTCCGGCCCTGGCCCAGTTTCCCGCCAGCGCCCGCAGCTTTCTCCCGAACGGCGCTCCGCCCCGGCCCGGCTCGCTGCTCTATCAGCCCGATCTCGCCGAAACCCTGCGCCAGATCGCTCTCGGCGGCGCCGACGCCTTTTACAAGGGACCCTTCGCGGACGCCCTCGTGCGAACATCCGCCCGCGACGCTGGCGCCTTCACCCCCCGCGACCTTGCGGCCTACCAGTGCGAAGTCCTCCCGCCGCTGCGCGCCCACTACCGAGGCCTCGAAGTGCTCGAACAGCCCCTGCCCTCCCAGGGTTTCCTCCTCCTGGAGCAACTCAACATTGCCGAAGGTTTCGAGCTGTCCACCTTGGAGTTCGGTAGCGCCGACGTCCTCCACCTCATGGCCGAGTGCAAGAAAGCCGCCTTCGCCGATCGCCTCGCCCACGTCGGCGATCCAAACTGGAATGACATTGACATCAACCGGCTGATCGGCAAGGAATTCGCCGCCCAGCGCCGCATGTCCATCGACCCTGTCCGCGCCGCCCAACACGTCTCGGCCGGCGATCCCAGCGCCGTCGGCGGCGACACCACCGCGATTTCCGCCGTCGACGAGGCCGGTAACGCCATCACCTTCATTCAAAGCGTCTTCACTAGCTTCGGCTCCTGCTACGTCGTGCCCGGCACCGGCGTGCTCCTCAATAACCGCCTGTGCGGATTCTCGCTCGATCCGGACAGCCCCAACCGGTTTCAGGGCGGCAAGCGCCCCATCCACACCCTCAACACCTTCATGGTTCGGCAAGAAGACCAGTTGCTGCTGCTTGGCTCCTCGCCCGGCGGCCAATATCAGGTCCAGACCAACTTCCAGGTCATCTCCAACGTCTTCGACCACGGCATGCACTGGCAGGCCGCCATCGATGCGCCGCGCTGGTACCACAACGAGGACACCGGTGACCTCATGCTCGAAGATCGCTTCGATCCCGCCGTCCTCACCGATCTCGAAAACCGCGGCCACGTGGTCCGACGCGAGGCGCCTTTCAGCGTCTATTCGCGAGCCCAGGGCGTTATGCTCGACCCTCAAACGGGCGCCCGGATTGGCGCCACCGATCCCCGGTGGCACGGCCAGGTGCTCGGGTTCTAGCGGGGGCGTCCGCATACGCGACAATACGCCGCCCGAATCGGCGTCCGACGCGCCCCAGTTGAGCTAAGGAACCGCGTGTCCAGCACCTCCACCCCGGCAGCCGAGCAGCCGCTCGGCACGGCGCGCGTCTGGCTCGTGCTCACGGTTGCCTTCTTTTCGGGCATGTCCGTCCTGGCCGTGGAGATCAGCGCCTCCCGGCTGCTGGCGCCGTTCTTTGGCACCAGCATCATCATCTGGGCCGTCGTCATCGGCCTGACGCTGCTCTACCTGTCTATCGGCTACTGGATTGGCGGTCGCCTCGCCGACCGGCGCCCATACGAAGACACCCTGTTTCACATTGTCGCCATCGCCTCGTTTCTGGTCGGCCTGATCCCATTTTTCTCCAAGCCCGTGCTGTCGGTCTCCTCGCAGGCCATTGCCTCGCTCAACGGCGGCCTATTCTTCGGCTCCCTGGTCGGCGTGCTGCTCCTATTGGCCGTCCCGCTCACCATGCTCGGCATGGTCTCGCCATTCGCCATCCGCCTGGTCACCAGCGATGTCCAGCAAGCCGGCAAGCGCGCCGGCCAGGTATTTGCCGTCAGCACCGTCGGCAGCATCTGTGGCGCCTTCCTTCCCGTCCTGTTTCTCATCCCAACCGTCGGCACCCGTTCGACCTTCCTGATCTTCGCCGTCCTGCTGCTGGGCCTAGCAGTCATCGCAGCTACGCGCCTTTATCGCCGCGTTCTCTACGTCGTGCTGCTCGCCATTCTTGTCGTGCTCTGGGTCGCGGTTGACCCTGGCCCCGTCAGACCCGCTGATGGTCTCTTGGTCGAAGGCGAATCCGCCCTGCAGTTCTTTCAGGTCATCGACAGCCCCAACATCGGGCGCCGCCTGGTCCTCAACGAGGGCATCGGCACCCACTCCATTTACCACCCCGACCGCCTGCTCACCAACGGCCCCTGGGACTACTTCCTGCTCGCCCCCATCATTGGCGGACAGCATCCTGACGAGGTCGATTCGCTCCTCATCATTGGCCTCGGCGGCGGCACCGTGTCCAAGCAGTACACCACAATATTCGGCTCTGACGTCGCCATCGATGGCGTGGAGATTGACGATCGAGTCATCGAGCTCGGACGTAAGTACTTCGACATGAACGAACCGAATCTCACCACCTACGCCGAGGACGGCCGAACCTTCCTTCAGCGCGTCGAGCGGCGGTACGACGTCATCGCCGTGGACGCCTACCGCCAGCCATACATCCCCTTCCACCTCGTCACGCAGGAGTTCTTTATTGCCGCTCGTGACCACCTCACCGAAAAGGGCGTGGTGGCCCTGAATGCGGGCCGAACCGCCTCAGACTTTCGGCTGGTGGACGTTCTCTCGGAGACCATGCGCTCAGTCTTCCCTCACGTCTACGTGATCGACCTGCCGTCGGGCTTCAACAACAGTCTTGTCTACGGGTCGCTAACGCCGATAACGGGCGACCAGTTCCGCCCCGGCACACCCCGCAACCCGTACCTGCCCGAAGTCGCCGCACGCCCCTGGGACA
>JAPPFO010000114.1:0-2745 GCA_028875175.1 Chloroflexota bacterium
GGTGCATCCTGGCCGCCGCAAGCGCGCTTGGGGCGGCAGCGAGACGCAGGTCGTCTGAAGACTCCACCGTGAGATCGAGTTTGGCGTCCAGCGCCAGCAGGCGCAGTCGGGGAGCCGGCTGGATCGCCACGTAGGCCCGTCGCGGAATCGCGAACGCCACGACCGTCCCGCCGTACATGTCGCTGGGATTGCCCAGCAGCCCCGCCCGTCCAGGCGCCGACGCCACGACCGGACCGCGCGGCGTCACAGCCGTTGGCCGAGCTCGCTGACGTACTGCCGAACACTGGCGCCGTACTGTGGGTCGGCGAGCGCAAAGTCGATGAACGCCCGGTAGTACGACGCAAAGTTGCCAATGTCGTACCGGCGCTCGTTCGGCTCCAGGGGAACGACGCGAACCGGCGGCGACTCCCGCGCCAGGATCGCAATCGAGTCGGTAAGCCAGCGCTCCCCGCCCAACCCGGGCCGCGTCGCCTCGATCGCGTCGAAGATGGACGAGTCAAAAACGTAGCGCGGCACGATGGCCAGGTCGCTGGGCGCCTGGCCCGCAGCCGGTTTCTCGACCAGGTCGACCGCTACGAGCGAGCCATTCACATCTCGCACATCGACGATGCCGTAGCGAAAGGCGTCTTCCGGCGCGATCTGCTCCACGGCAACCGCGCCGCTTGCGCCACTGTCCCCGTGGGCTGCCATCAGCCGGGCCACCAGGTCGCCACCGTGAATGATGGTGTCGCCGAATGCAACGACAAAGGGCTCGCCGCCGGCGAAGTCGCGCGCCAGGCCCACCGCGTCCGCGACGCCGCTGGGCGACCCCTGGCGGGTATAGAAGACGCCGCGGATCCCGTCGGCAATCGGCAGATCGGCCGGATCGACGCTCCCTGCCTGGTGAAGAACCTGGCTGAGTTCGAGATCGGCGTCGAAGTGATCCTCGATCGCCGCCTTCTTTCGGCCCGTGATCAACAGGATCTGCTCAACCCCGGCCGCGCGCAGTTCCTCCACCACGTATTGCACTACCGGCTTGCGGCCCACCGGCAGCATTTCCTTCGGCTGAGATTTGGTTGCCGGAAAAAGGCGGGTGCCCACGCCGGCTACGGGTACCACGGCCTTGCGTATGGCGCCGGAGGACACGGTTCTTGTCACAAGAGTTCCCGAGGCGGCGGCGCGTCAGAGATCGGACGCTAGCATACGCACTCCGGCCGAGCGGTCCGCCGTGCATCACGCGCGGCGCTTGGCTGCGATCTGACATGTGCAGCCGTTGCACGATGCCGACGAGTCTCGGCGCGGCGGCGAAATGGGGGAGTCCGCGTGCGTCGCGCACTGGTCTTTGGTATCTGGTTGCTTCTCGCAGTGGCGGGAATCCTGGTTGTCCTCGGCGTCTTTGCAACTCGCGGCTCCGTTGACATCTCGGACCTCGCGCGCCTACAGCCGGATCCACTCGTGCGCACGCAGGCCGAAGCCAAACTCAACGCATTCGGCCAGACATCCGAGCAGGCGCGCCTTGCCGGCCGCGCCATCCCGGCTCAGGTTGCCTTTACCCACGACGAAATGACGGCGCTTCTTCGGGATTGGGCCGGGCAGGAGCATGGATTTGGTTCGGTCACCGACGTGCAGCTCACGTTTCGCCTGCGAACCCTCACGTTGACGGGCGTCCTGCATTCAGTTGGTCTGAGCTTTCCGTTTCGGATCGACATCGTCGTGACGACTGAGAACAGCCAGCGCACGGCCGAGATCACACGCTTTCAGGTGGGCGAGGTGTATGCGCCCGCCTTCGTACGCTCGCTCCTTCTTGCTCTGGCCGAGAGCACCCTGGACGCCGGACTGCCTCGCCTGCCGATTGCCATTGAAACGCTGGTGATAACCAACGGCGAGTTGCTCGTCTCCGGCGTCGCTGTTCCCTAGGCTCGAAGAGTGGCCCGCGCCTCAGCGCGGGAAAGCGCCACGGACTCCGCCGTCTACCGGCAGCACGGCGCCCGTTGTCTTGGCCGCCCGGTCGCTGGCGAGAAATAGCACGGCCTCCGCCACGTCACCCGCGCCGACCGGCGCTTGCAGCAGGTTCCTGCGGCGATAAAAGTCCTCAAGCTGATCAACCTCCACGCCGTGAGCTGCGGCGCGGCCGGCCCGCAGATCGTCGCTCCACAGGCGCGAATCCGTGAACACCGCGTCCGGGTTCACCATGTTGACGCGAATCCCGTGCTCTCCGTTCTCAATAGCCAGAACCCGGCCCAGTTGTAGCTGGGCTGCCTTGGCCGCGCTGTAGGCCCCGAAGTCCCGGCCCGGGTCAAACGTGTTCTTCGTGCACACCAGGATCACGCTGCCCCCAAGGCCTTGCTGGCGCATGCCCCGAACTGCCGCCCGTGTCACCAGGAAGTGTCCGGTGGCATTCACGTCAAGGCTCCGTTGCCACTCGGTAAGGGGTAGAGCGTCTATCGGGGCCGCATCGGCAATTCCGGCGTTGGAGACGACGATGTCAAGCCCACCCACCGCAAGCGCAAGCGCCCGCATGGCCGCTGTCACCGAGTCCTCGTCCGTCACGTCAAGCGTCAGCGGTTCGGCCGCGTCACCGTCACCGCAAATCCGCCTGGCAGCCTCTTCAGCACCGCTTCCGTCAACGTCGGTCACAAAGACGTGAGCGCCTGCCGAGGCCAGGCGCTCGGCCGTGGGGGGGGCGCGAACCCAAGGCCCGCCCGGGAACAACGCCCCCCCCCCCCCCCACAACCCCCCCCGCCGCGCCCCCCCCAAAAAAAAAAA
>JAPPFO010000114.1:2755-13128 GCA_028875175.1 Chloroflexota bacterium
CACCTCCGCCAACACGCGGGGGGGGGCGGGCGGGGGCCGGGCCCTGGGCCGTGGCGCGGCCGATACCGCTGGCCGCGCCGGTAACCAGGGCCACCCGCCCGGCCAACTCGCGCTCGGGCGGCGCCAGCTTCAGCTTGTAGAGCTCCAACGGCCAGTACTCGATGTCGAAGAGATCGCGCGCCGGCAGCGCCGCGTAGCCTCCCATCGACTCCGCCCCCTCGATCACGTCCATCGTCTGGCGATAAATCCGGGCCACGGCATCTGCCTCCGCAGCCGAACGGCCCGTGGTGAACATCCCGATGCCGGGCGCCAACACCACCCGCGGGCCCGCGTCATGCCTGAAGTCGTCGGCCGGATCGGCGTGCTCCCGCACGTACTCCGCGTACGCCGCTTCATAGCGATCCACGGCGCCAGGGGCGTCGGCCGGATCATCCGAATCCAGGACCAGCGGCAATCGCTTGGTGCGCAGCACGTGGTCAGGCGTTGCCGGACCCTGCTGAGCGAAACGCGCAACATCTGGGTGATCAACGAAGGCGCGGACCCTGGGGCTGGAGTCCGAACGGACGATCATGTGCCGGCGACGGCTCAGCCGGCCGCGCAGGGTAGTGGCCATGCGGGCTGCGTCGCTTTGCGGCTCGGCTGACGACCTACGCGGTCCAAACCAGGAACGCGCAATTCGCGCTTCCGCCCGCGACACCAGCTCGATGTGCCGCTCGTAGGACACCTGGGCCGTCTCGCCGAACGTCACCAGGCCGTGTTTGTCGAGTACCAGGCCGTCGACCGACGGGTCGGCATCAAACACATCGGCCGACGCCCGCGAGAGTTCGAATCCGGGTTTGATATATGGGACCACGCCAACGGCATCTCCCAAAACCTCTTGCACGCGCGACGCGCCGTCCGCCTGGTTCGTCAGGGTGAGAATCGCGTCCGCGTGGCTGTGGTCGATCCAGTCCAGCGGAATGAAGGCGTGCAGCAGCGTTTCGATTGAGGGACGCGGCGCCTGCGTGTCCAGCAGCGCCAGCGTGACCAGTTCCACCATGGCCTCGTCGTCCAGGACGTCGCGCTCGCGCAATGGAATCAGGTCGTCAAGTCCAAGCGGAGCGAACCCGTCCGCGCCGATGGTGGCCAGGTCGGTGCCGCTTCCCTTGATCGTCAGCGCTCGTCGCACGCCGCCACGCGGATCCGCAGCCTCGTGCTTGACCGATGTATTGCCGCCGCCAAACAGAACCAGCGAGGGCTCCGCACCCAGGAGGCGCGACGTATAAACGCGCAGCGCCAGCGGGTCCAGGCCCGCCGCGGCCTCCGACGACCAGCGGGATTGCACCGATGTGACTCCGGTTAGTCGCGCAGCGGCGCCGTTGGTTCCAGCGTCACGGTCTTTCCGGCCTCGGCTGCGATGGCGCAAAAGAGGTCGTAGGCGGCGTCGAGTTGGACCTTGGGATCGCCGCCTTCGGTGCTTCGAACCACGATGTCAACCGGCAGGCCATTCACACGCGACTGTCCCACGTACGCCTTCAAATAGGCCACGGGAACTTCGCGCATCACCCGCTGCATGAACGGCGAAGTCTCCGATTCAAACGAGTCGATGAACACGCGCATGCGAGCGGTTTGCGAAGAGAACATTCCGTGCAGCGCCGGCCGGATATGCGTCTCGAAGCATCCTTCAACTTCGCGCGGAGGCCCGGGCATCGACCAGATCGTCGTCTCATCGACCACCGTCGAAAAGCAGGGCGCCCACCCAACCGGGTTGAGGTGCACCGTGGACGCCCGCGGAATCGACCCCATCTTCAGGCGCGGCGGTACCGAAACCTCCTCGATCGTCATGTTGCGACGCTGGGCGTAGTCTTCAATGACCTCAAACGGCGTATGCGTGCCGCTGCCCGCAACGGCGGCAATAGCGTCCACCGTCATGTCGTCAGGCGTTGGACCGAGGCCGCCGGTTGTGAGAATCACACGCGCCTTGCGCGCCACGGCGGCGCGCAACTCCGCAATCAGCGCGTCCAGATCATCGGCCAGCGCGGTGATCCGGCGAACGTCGCCGCCGGCGACCGACACCTCCCCCGCCAGCCAGTGCGAGTTGGTGTCCAGCACAAGGCCGGAAACGAGCTCCGTTCCGATCGAGAAGATCTCAACGTCGTCGTTCATGTCGCCCGCCGCTGCGAGGGGAGATCGGAGAGCATTCTAAGTTGAGCCGCTGGGTCCGGTGCTAGCCTGCCGCCCGGCATAGGCAGAGGCTGGCAGGGCATGGGCGCCGACTGGTACAAACAGCGCGGGTTCGCGACGGAAACCGTACGCCAGGCGCGCGCCTGGTACCTGCGATTCATCCCCCAACCGGGCGACCTGCTGGACCTGGGCTGCGGCCGGGGCGAGTTTCTGGCGGCCGCCGCGGAGGCGGGCCACCGCGTGCTTGGTCTCGATCACGATCAGGCCATGCTCGCCGAGGCCCGGGAACTCCCGGTACGCCAGGCAGACGCGCTGGACTTCCTGCAAAGCACCCCCGACCGCTACGACGTCATCACCGCATACCACGTCATCGAGCACCTGGCCGTGCGCGATGCCGAGGCAATGATTCGCCTCGCCGCGGACCGGCTGCGTCCTGGCGGCCGGCTCATCATCGCCACGCCCAACCCGGGCAGCCTGCCCACCATCGCCCACGAGTTCTGGCGCGATCCGACGCACGTCCGACCCTACGACCGGGAGCTGATCGAATTCCTGATCACCGGCGCCGGACTCCAAACAGTCTCGGCCGGGCTCAATCCGGAGTCCGAACGCGGCCTGCCGGTCGAGCTGGCTGATCTGGACCTTCAACCGCCAACATCAACCCAGGGCGCGTCCAGCCCATCCGCTTCACGGTCGTCGCGCTGGGTCGCCGCCCGCCTGGCCGACTCGGACTACGGCCAGGATCTCGAACGCGCGATTCATGACGTTTCCGACAGCCTCCTGCACACGCGGCAGGAGTTGGAGCGGATCGCCGGCGTGTTGCGGCGCTTTCTGGAGGTGGCCTACGAGCCGTCGGAACTCTACGTCGTCGCGCGGCGGACCTAGGATGCCGGCTGCTGCCGGTTGGCCAGCTCCACCTGGGGCTCCGCGTCGGCCGGGGGCAGTGACTCGCTCCGCCGCATCAGGTCCGCCGTATAAGCATGAATCAGGGGCACATTTGGTTGCAGCACGTAGGCGCCATTGTCCGCGACCACCGCGCGCACCATGCCGTCCTCGGGACGAATCGCCCCGGACACGGTTCGAGTTGAGCCAATCTGCATCCCCAGCTTGGCCATTGAGGGCACCAGGTCTGGCGGCAGGTTTGACTCGAATGCGTTGCTGAGTTCGCTGAGAAAGGCCGGCGACTCAACCAGCGTCTGCGGCGAGATCACCTGCTCCACCAACGCCAGCAGGATCTGCTGCTGGCGCACTTCGCGGGCGAAAGCCCCGTCCTGATGCCGCGTGCGCACGTAGCGCAACGCCTTGTCCCCGTTGAAGTGATTGGGACCCGCCTCAACGTGGAACGGCTCAAAGCCCGTGTCGGTCGCGTTGGGGTACGAGGGGTCGTAGATCGTCGATTCCACGTCAACTTCTACTCCGCCAAAGAAGTCGACCAGCCGCTTGAACCCGTTGAAGTCCAGCGTCACCCAGTAGTCCACCTGCACGCCCAGCAGGTTGGCCACCCGCCGTCGCAGCGCGTCCGCGCCTTCCTCCTGCCACACCGAATTAATCCGGAACGGATCCGTGCGGCAGTTCGCCACACAGATGTCACGCGGAATGGACACCAGAGTCGCGGCTCGAGCCCGCGGCTCCACGTGGGCAAGGATGATCGCGTCCGTTCGACCGCCTCCCTCACCCGGGCGCCGGTCCAGACCCAGAAACAGCACGCTGAACGGTCGGTCCTCAGGCCAGTCGGCAATCAGGTTCAGCGGGTTTGGAGCCTCAGGGGTAACACTGGCTTCGACTATCGGTGAGGCTGAAAACGCGGGGGACGCCCTGGCGCTGACCACCGGCGTTTGCGCCGGCGTCCGTGGCACGGCGACCGTCGGCGTCGGGGCAACCGCAACCTCCGTTGCGCTCCCGGACCGCAGCCAGACCATCACGCCCAGGATCGCCACGATGACGAACACGGCGCCGGCTGATGCGACGCTGATGACTTCGGCCCGTCGGAGGCGATTCGCGCGGCCGGACACTGTCTTGCGAGAAGGGTCAGACGACATGAAGGCAAGCTAGCGTTATGTCGAGCAGAACGCTCACTATACGACAGCCACACGTGCGGTGGTTCAATTTGCCCGTTGGACTTTCGCTGTCAACTCCGACTACAGAGCGAAGCGTCGCGGCCAAACGTTACGCGGCAGCCACTCGCATTCTGGCTGCCATGGCCCAGCGAGTACGCTGAATCCGACGATCCCCAAGGCAGAGGCGCCCGAGTGCAGCTGGCCCTTGTCGGATATGGCGCGGCCGGCCGTGCGCACGCGCTGACGCTTCAGACGCTGTCTGGCGTATCCGTGAGTTGCGTCGTCGACGTCAACCTCCGGCGAGCCAAAGAAGGCGCTCGTGCGTTAGGCGCCTCGCTTTGGACCGACGACGCCAGCTTGGTCATGCGACGTCCCGACGTGGATGCCGTCATCGTCGCAACGCCTCACGCCAGCCATGCGATGTTGGCGCACCAGGCGCTGGAGCGCGGACTGCCTGTCTTCCTGGAGCCTCCACTGGCCCTCCGCTTTCCCGACGCCCTGCGGCTTCTGGCGCATGCACGCGCCACCGAGACCCTGCTTGTCCTCAACTTCTGGAGGCGCGACGTGCCCGGCGTACGGATGGTCCACGACCGTATCCCGAGACCGACGTTAGTCCAGATTGAGGCCGTCGTTGATCCCCTGCATGGCTCGTGGATGGGCACGGCCGAACATGGCGGGCTGCTGGCGCTCATAGGCAGTCATACGTTGGATTTGGCCTGTTATCTCATGCGCTCTCGGCCATGCTTCGTGCATGCGCTGGGCGGTCGACACGCGCGCCGCGCCGCCTTCGCTGATACGGTCTGTGCGGGCATCCGCTTTGCAAATGGAGGGCTGGCTCGGCTGATCGTCGGCGAATATGGCCGCGCTCCCAGTGACTCCGGGTGGCGCATCTGGGCAACGGACGGTGTCGTATCGGCCACCACGCACGGTGACTTGCTCGGCGGCGCGTCGCACACAGCCGGCCATTCCAGCCGGCTCGTGCCCGAATCTGGCCTCGACGCCATCGCTCCGCAGGACAAGAGCCTGCACGCGTTCGTGAATGCGGTCGCCGGCCATGGCAAGCCGCTGGCCACGGTGGAAGACGGCGCCCGCGCCGTTCAGTTGGCCGACGCCATATACGAAGCGATGAGCGCCCGTCGCAGGATCGAGCTCGAGGAGATTCCCCTACATCCCGCCGTCGGACCGGTCTACGCTGATGATTCCGTCCCGTACCGCCGTGACCACGGCTTCCGTGCGTGAGCGAACCCTCAGCTTGCCGTAGACGCTGCTGAGGTGAGCTTCAACCGTCTTGGCTGAAACGCCCAACGAGACCGCCGCTTCGCGATTGGAGGCGCCCTCGGCTACCAACCGCAGTACATCCAGCTCCCGCATCGTCAGCGGCTCCGAAACTGACCGTCCGCCGCCGGTCTCCGGCGCGGCCTCCGGCAGTTCGTGAAAGACGGTTTCACCGGCATGGACGAGGCGTACGGCGTCGGCAAGGCCTGCCGTATCGAGGTTTTTCAGGACGTAGCCCGCCACGCCTGCCGTGCGCATGGATTGAACGTAGTCCCCCTGGCCGTAAGCCGACACCACCAGGATCCGGGTCGCGGGCGCAATGTGGGCCAGGCGACGGGCCAGCGCCGGTCCGCCGCCGGGAATCCGGAAGTCTAGGAGGCACACGTCCGGCGAATGGCGGCGGCACGCCCGCTCCGCCGCCGCCGCGTCGCCGGCGGTACCCACCACCTCGACATCGGGGACATCCGCCAGAATCGCGGCGGTCCCCTCGCGCACCATGGCGTGATCGTCGACGAGCAGCACGCGGATCGGGCGACTGGCGCTCACGTGCGCGCGACTTCCGCCGGATGCAGCGGCGCTTCAACCGTCAGCACCGTTGGCCCTCCGATCCGGGACGCCACGTCCACGCGACCGCCAAGGCGGCTGAATCGTTCCCGGAGGCCCGCCAATCCCAGGTGACCGGTCGCCGCGAACGCGGCCAGGTCCGCCGTCGCGGCAAAGCCCCGGCCATCGTCGTGGACGGATAGCCGAATGGCATCGGCCGCGCACGTCATGCGAATCCGTACCCGCGACGCCTGTGAGTGCCGGAGCGCATTGTTCAGCGCCTCCTGGGCCGCGCGGTAGATGTTCGTCTCCACGTCGGCGTCAGGTCGCTGCGCGTCCGGCGTCCCGTCAATCTGCAGGTCAATCGTGAACGGCGCCACTCGACCCGCCTCGTCCACCAGCCACCGCAACGCCGCGTCAAGCCCCAGGTCGTCAAGCACTGGTGGACGCAGTCGTTCGCAGATTTCCCGCAAGTCGCCTGCGGCCGTGTCCACCAATTGCAGCAACGCCTCACGGCTGCGATACGGCCCCGGCGCGGCCGAGCGCAACGCGCGTTGCAGCAGCACCAGCTTCTGCAGCGGCTCGTCATGCAAGTCGCGTGAAATGCGTTGCCGCTCGGCCTCCAACATACCGTTGACCTGGTCGTACAGATCGCTCAGCGTCTGTTGGCTCTCCTGCAGGTGCTGCGTGGTCTCGTCCAGTTCCCGCAAACGGTCCTGCAGCTGCCCCCACAGATCCACCCGCACCATGAAGCTGGCCAGCTGACTGGCCAGCGCGTCCAGCAAGTCGGCATCGGCCTGGCTCAGACCAAACGACTCTTCGCGGATCGAGGCGACCACATAGGCCGCCACCGACTCGCCGATCTTGCACGGCACGACAACGGCGGCAATCTCCGATCGTCCCCCGCCCCCCGCCGCGATGACGGCCGAGCGCACCTGCGCGTCGTCGGGCGTCGGCGCCAGGCTGTTGAACGCGATGGCCGCAAGATCGTGCGGCGGCGCCGCGCGTGTTACGGCAATCCAGTCGAGTCCAATGGCACGTCGCACCGGAGCCAGCACGGATCCGGCCAGCTGTTCCACGGACGTCGTCGATGCCAACGCCACGCTGGCCGTCCGCATCACGCGCTGCGTGTCATAGCTGTCCTGGTACACCCAACCCGACAACACTCGAAGAACCAGCCAGCGGGCAAAGGGCGCCGTCACACCGATGCCAACCAGCGCCGCCGCCAACGTCCACACCACCGGCAGCGCCCCGGCGCGGTCCGTCAGGTATCGACCGATCACGCCCACCAGCAGCGCATAAAACGTAAAGAGCAGAATCCACGCCGCGCCGTGCAGAAAGAGGGTTCGCAGCACCCGCTGAGACCGAATGCGCCAGGTAGGCACCGCCACGTGAACGACTCCCAGCGCGGTGGCCGCGATGGCCAGCAGGGAGACCGAATACGGAAGAATCTCGGCGCCGCTCACGACCGCCGGCACCAGCGAAAGCGCGGTCGGCGGCAGTGCGGCGGTCAGGAACGTCGCCAGCAATACCCGGGCCACCCGCCGGTCACGCGGAAACGTGATATCCACCAGCGTGACCAGGCATTTGGCCAGCAGCGCCGTCAGGCCCAGGGCCGGAAGTATCGCGACCGTGACCCAGGCTGCGTTGTATAGATCTGGCCGGCCTTGGTAAGACGCCACCAGCACGGCGATCGGTCCGGCCAGCGCGCTAAACGCCAACGCCGGAACGTACGGGACGATGAACGCCGGTCCACGGATGGGACAGACGGCCGCAAACCACAGCAAGGCGACGCCCGTCGCGCCCGTCGCCGCGAAGACCAGCAGCGTCAGCAAGCCATCGTCGTCCGGTGCCACGGACCCAAGCGAAAGGGCGACGGCCACGCCAAACATCGCGGCGGTCGCCGACCCCAGCACCCGACGCCGTCCGTAAAGGGCGACTACCGCGCCACCGGCGGCGAAGACTGTTGCAAGCACCAACGTGGTCGCTCGCATGGCCGGATCCTGACCAGGGATCGGAATCGCGGCGCCAGTCCCTGGATCGGCAACGGCCCCTGCGCCGAGCTCGGCGCTTAGCTCAACTGGACGTCCCGCTGGTTCTTCCGGGGCTCCATCCAAGGCAACGACCTCGCCGGCGCTTAATCCCGCGCGCCAGGCCGGCCCGCCCCGCGTCACGCTCTCGATCAGCCACTGCCCCCGCTCAGCGGGTACGACGGTCGCCCCGTACTTGAACGGCTGCATCGCAACCGTGGTCACCAGCGCCAGTGCCGCAATCCACAGCGTCAGACCAAACGCGAGAGGAATGCCTCGGCGCGGCCAGATGCGGGCCAGGCCGCCGCGGCGGCGATTCTCCGCGGCAAGCCATTCGCCGAGGCTCTGGCGACGTGTGCGACTGGCGGGTCGAGCCAGCGGATTGCCCCCTGGCAGCGGGCGCTCCCAGCATACGCCCGCTACCCCCGCCTACGTCGCCACGACCGACACCGGCGTGCTGGGTCCCTTCGATTGGACCCTCCCGCGGAGTAATCCGTCGTCGTACCCCGGACCTCCGTGGACGCTTCTGCATAACATCCGTATATCGGTGACTAACTATTCGCGCCTTCAAGCCGACGAGGCGGGGTCAATGCCGGCCGGACGACAACTGGCGCCTGGTCCCATCCACAGGCTCGACCGTGGGGCGCGCTCGCGCCAGCCCGCGAGCTAAGCGGGAGGGGATGCCGGACATCGTGCCGAGCGTCCGACTCCCGCCCAACAGAATGACGTCCGCCACCCTCAATGCCACGCAGACCGAGCCCATCGACGGCAGGCGAGCGTTGACCGGATACGGCGTGCAGCTCGGCACCAAGCGGGTGGCGCGGCCGCCCTGGCATGAGGCGGGCGATCAACCCCAGACGTACCAGTATCTGCCCGCTGTCTCGGTCCACGAGTTCGGGCACGCGATCGGCCTGGGCCACAGCAATGGTCGGTCTGACATCATGAACGGAAAGGTGCGCCGAATTGGCTGCAGCGGCAGGTCCTGCGGCCTGTCGGACAACGACCGCGAGGGCGCCCTCGCTCTCTACACCAGCACCCACCATGCCCCACACTAGGCTGCCAGCAATGGCCTGGGCAGCCCGCTGCCGCCGCCTGGCGTCGGGGCTGTTAACCGCGGCGTTGGCCGCGGCGCTGGCGGCAGCGGCCTGCGGGCCGAGTGGCGAGTCCTCGGGGCCCGCGGTCTATCCCGATGCCCGCCAGGGCCGGATCGCCACGCTGCCCGACCCCACCTGGCGGGTGGCGCCGTCGCTGGAGGAGCAGATTGTGCGTTCGGCGACGATCGTGCGGGCGACGCTGCAGTCGGCGGCGGCGGCGGTGGTGGCCGAGCCGGACGGTGGCGGCTACCGGCCGGTGCAGGAGCTGCGCTTCACGACGCATGAGTACCTGAAGGGCACGGGACCGGCGACGCTGCTGGTGGCGGTGCGGGGGGATGCGACCTATGCCACCGAGGCGGGGGCGCGCGCCCCCGCCGCCGCCGCGATTGCGGGGCGCGTCACAACCTGGGACAACCGCCAGGCCGTGCTCTTCCTGCGCGCGGCCCATCCCACCTACGCGCCAGTGGGGTCCGGGGCGACCGACGCCGCCGTGGCGGCGGGGGCGCTGGCGTTCATGTTGTCCAACCCGAACCAGTCGAGCTGGGCCTACAGCGTGGCCACGCTGAGCCGGGCCTGGCTGCCGGCGCGGGACCCGCCGGCCGCGGGCGTGACGCCGACGGCCTTCATCACGGATGGGGCGCCGTCGCCGCCGCCCACGATCACGCTGGCCGAACTGCGGGCCCAGATCGCGGCGGCGGTGGCCGGACTGAAGTCCGGTGCGGCGATCGCAGGGTACGCGGAGTGTATCGAGAGGCGGATTCTCCATGCGCGGCACCGTCGCGCGAGTCCCTGGACGTCGTCGCCGTCAGCCGCAACGCTGGCCTCCGGGTCGGCGGCTGGGACCGAGGTGTACCGGGAGACGAGGACCTATGACGAGCCGCGGTACGATCGGTTCTGGCTCAGCGGTCCCGATGCGGCTCTGATTCGATCGCTGATCGTCGATGACGATAATCAGCCCAACACCGGCTACGACAACCGGCTGGCTGCCGCCCGTCCGCTGCCGGCCGGCACGTATCGCTTGCACCGGAATTGGCAGCATTCCTCGCAGATCCCGTGCAACTTCGTTCCCGACGACACCTACGGCGACTGGACGATCACGGTCACGGCGCCGGCGGGGACGGTGCACGAGGCGTTCTTCGATCCGGCGGCGCTGGGCGACGGGGTGGTCGGGCGGGACGCGGCGCACGGGATGCTGGCGCCGGCGGCGGTGGGCG